>JAJEAZ010000569.1 GCA_022824105.1 Alphaproteobacteria bacterium | reverse complement strand
CCAGGGCGCGACGATCAGCGAATGGCCGTAAGTCTTGCGCCCCTCCGCATGCTCGCCCACCTGCGCCGGCGCCACGATGAAGCAGCCGGTCTCGATGGCGCGGGAGCGCAGCAGCACATGCCAGTGCGCGCGGCCGGTGGGGACGGTGAACGCCGACGGCACGGTAATCACCTCCGCGCCGGCCTGCGCCAGCGCCCGGTAGAGCGCCGGGAAGCGCATGTCGTAGCAGATCGTGAGGCCCAGCACGGCGAGCGGCGTGGCAACGGTTACCGCGCTCTCGCCGGGCCGGTAGGTCCGGCTTTCCCGGTAGCGGTCGCCCTCGCCGATATCCACGTCGAACATGTGGATCTTGTCATAGGTCGCGACGACCTCTCCGGACGGGTCGAGCAGGTAGGAACGATTGGCAAGGCGCTCCTCTTCGGTGCGCGTCACCATCGAGCCCGCCAGCAGCCAGGCGCCGGTCTCCCGCGCCCACGCCCGGAACGCCGCAAGGCCCCGGTGGCCGTCCTGCGGCTCCGCCTTCTCCAGCACGAGGCGCCGGCGCGGCTCCAGATAGGAGCAGACCTCCGGTGCGGCGATGAAGTCCGCGCCCATGTCTCGCGCCCGGCGGACCATGTCGCCCAGCGCGCTCAAGGTCGGTTCCGTGTCCCGCTCCGCGGTGTTCTGCAGGCAGGCGACAGTGAAGACGCTCACGATGACGCTCCCTGCAGCAACGGGTCGAGGCGCCCTGCCCGTTCGAGCGCCGCAAGCTCGTCCGACCCGCCGACATGAGTGCCGCCGATGAAGATCTGCGGCACGGTATGGCGGCCGCCGGACCGGCCCATCATCTCGCTGCGCAGCGCCGGCTGGCCGTCCACGTTGATCTCGGTGAACGCGACGCCCTTGCTCTTCAGCAACCGTTTCGCCCGGTAGCAGAACGGGCACCACGAGCTGGAGTACATCTCGACCCTAGTCATGGCTTCACCATATAGCCGCGCCCGCCTGCCCCGTCGAGACGGCGCCGCCCTTGACCCCCGGCCTTCCCGTGCGGATAAACCGCCCGCCGATTATGGAACGGTGGACCATGAAGCGAATTTTCTCCGGCATCCAGCCGACCGGAAACCTGCATCTCGGGAACTATCTGGGCGCCATCCGCAACTGGGTGGGCATGCAGCGGGACTTCGACTTCAACTGCATCTTCTGCATCGTCGATCTGCACGCTATCACGGTCCCGCAGGACCCGGCCGAATTGGCCGCCAACACCCGCGAGGTGACCGCCGCCTATATCGCGTCCGGGATCGACCCGGAACGTTGCATCATCTTCAACCAGAGCATGGTGTCGGGCCACGCCGAGCTTGCCTGGGTGCTCAACTGCCATGCGCCGATGGGCTGGCTCAACCGCATGACCCAGTTCAAGGAGAAGGCCGGCAAGCGCCGCGACGCCGCTGCGGTCGGGCTCTTCGCCTATCCGGTGCTGATGGCCGCCGACATCCTGCTCTACCGCGCGAGCGACGTGCCGGTCGGCGAGGACCAGAAACAGCATCTGGAGCTCGCGCGGGATGTCGCGGGCGCCTTCAACCGCCACTACGATTGCGAAGCGTTCGTGCTGCCGGAGCCGCGCATTTTCGGGGCCGCAACCCGGGTGATGAGCCTGCGCGACGGCAACGCGAAGATGAGCAAGTCCGACCCCTCGGCCAATTCCCGCATCAACCTGTCGGACGACGCAGACGCGATCGCGCAAAAGATCCGCCGGGCGAAGACCGACCCCGAGGCGCTGCCGAGCGAGCCGGCGGGGTTGGAAGGCCGGCCGGAGGCCGAAAACCTCGTCGGCATCCATGCCGCGCTTGCCGGAGTGGATGAAGCAGCGGTCTGCCGCGAGTTCGGCGGACGCGGCTTCTCCGACTTCAAGGCCGCGCTCTCCGAGCTGGCGGTGGAGGTGCTCTCGCCGGTCACGGCCGAGATGCGCCGCCTGACGGCCGACCCCGGCTATATCGACAGCGTGCTGGCTGACGGGGCGGCGCGGGCGGACGCCATCGCTTCTGCAACGATGAGCGAGATCAGGGAGATCGTCGGCTTCCTGACGCCCCGGCGCGGCGCATGAAGAAGGCGGAGATCGAGACCTTCTTCGACCGGCTGGCGGCAGCCCTGCCGGAGCCGCAGGGCGAACTGCATTACGTCAACCCCTATACGCTGCTGGTGGCGGTCGTGCTGTCGGCCCAGGCGACCGATGTCGGCGTCAACAAGGCGACACGGGGCCTCTTCGCTGACGCTGACACGCCCGAGGCCATGCTGGCGCTCGGCGAGGACGGCGTCCGACATCACATCCGCACCATCGGGCTCTTCAACGCCAAGGCGCGCAATGTCATCGGACTCTCGCAGATCCTGATGGAGGAGCATGGCGGCGCCGTGCCGGAGAGCCGGGAGGCGCTGGAGCGCCTGCCCGGCGTCGGCCGCAAGACGGCCAATGTCGTGCTCAACACGGCCTTCGGCCGGCCGACCATCGCGGTGGACACGCATATCTTCCGCGTCGGCAACCGCACCGGCCTCGCGCCCGGCAAGACGCCGCTGGAGGTGGAGAAGAAACTGGAACGGCGCGTGCCGGCGCACCGCAAGCTGCATGCCCACCACTGGCT
>JAJEAZ010000271.1 GCA_022824105.1 Alphaproteobacteria bacterium | reverse complement strand
GCCGTCGCCGGGATGAACAGCAGCGAACGCCAGACGGGCAGGCTCATATCGTCCCCTCCTCCTTGAGCCGGTCGAGGTCCAGGCCGAGAGCGCCCAGGATTTCCTCGTTATGCGCGCCGATTTCGGGCGCGGGCGTGCGGATGGCGCCCGGCGTGCCTGAAAGGCGCGGGATGACATTGTGCATGGGCAGCCGGCCGAGTTCACCGTCCGGGAGGTTGACGATCACGCCGCGCTCCTTTGCGTGGCGGTCTTCCTTGAGTTGCGCGGCGGAATAGATCGGCCCCGCCGTCACGCCCTCGCGCTCGAAGACCTCCATCGCTTCGGCCATCGTGCGCTCCGCGATGAAGCCGCCGACGATGGCGTCCACCTCCTCGCGGTTTTCCGAACGCGCGGCCTGGGTGTTGTAGCGCTCATCGTCGCACATGTCGGCGCGGCCGATGGCGCGGAAGATGCGCATCGCCATGGACTGCATGGAGCCGCTCATGGCGACCCATTCGCCGTCCTTCGTCCGGTAGGCGTTGCGTGGCGAGGTGGTGTTGGAGGCGTTGCCGAGCCGCGCCGGCGCCGTGCCCGTCGCGCTGTGGATCGCGGCGTCCGGGCCCAGTATGGACACCAGCGGCTCCAGCAGGGAAAGGTCGATCACCTGGCCTGCGCCGCCCTTCAGCTCGACTTCCCGGAGCGCCACCATGACGCCGAACGCGCCGTAGAGCCCGGCCACATTGTCGGCGAGCGCGAGCGGCGGCAGGGCCGGCGGCTTGTCGGGAAAGCCGTTCTTGTAGGCGAAGCCGGACATCGCCTCAACCAGCGTGCCGAAGCCCGGCTTGTGGGCGTAGGGGCCGGTCTGGCCGTAGCCGGTGACGCGCGCGACGATGAGCTCGGGGTTGCGCGCCAGCAGGACATCGGGCCCGAGGCCCATCCGCTCCAGCGCGCCGGCCTTGAAGTTCTCGACCAGCACCTGCGCCGTCGGCAGCAGGTCGAGCAGCACCGCGCGCCCCTTCTCGCTGCGCAGGTTCAGCGAGATGCTCTTCTTGTTGCGCGCATACACCTTCCAGCTGCAGGCGACCCCGGCGGCGGTCCAGTGGCGCAGCGCGTCGCCCTCGGCCGGGTCCTCGACCTTGACGACCTCGGCGCCGTGGTCGGCGAGCACGTGGGAGATCGCGTTGCCGGCCACGAGCCGGGAGATGTCGAGAACCCGCACGCCTTCAAGCGCGCGGGGAGCGTCGGGCCGGTAGTCGAGGTCCATGGGAGGGCATATCCGCATCGGGAACGCAGCCGATGGTGCGCCATCCCCCCGCCCCCGGCAAGGCCCCGGCTGTCGTTGCGCGGAAGAGCCGCCGAAGCCCGGACCTGGTGTGCCGACCCTCTTCCCGTCATGCCCCTATATCGTCATGCCCGGACTTGTTCCGGGCATGATGGAGGGGCGTCCGGGCATGACGGAGGGGGCAGGTTCAGGCAGGACGGAAGTGTCGTCTGGCACTCCAAACAAACGATGCGAACTTCGGAAATGAAGACACTAATACGTGCCCGAATCGCCCAAGTGATGGTGGTCCATGGCCGAATGGGAGGCCGGGCCCGCGAAAAACGATTCGGAAGCAGCGCCGTGGCCCAGATGGTCGTGGGCGGCGATGAAGCCGGCGGATGCCAGGGCGGCATCGCCTCTTTCCATTTTCCGGTAGTCGCGGGACGCGAGGACGAACAGCAGAACGGCTATCGCGACGATGGCAATTACGAAGCCCATGGACCGCCTCCCGACTTGCCGTCAGTTCCGGATTATCGCTCCCGGCGGCGCCTTCGACAAGCGCCTACCGCCCCGGCTCCAGGGCGGCGCGAATGCTTCGCAGGCGTCGGGCGAGCAGGACGATGGCGGCGAGGCAGAGGCAGGCGCCGCCGAGCACGGGCCAGGAGAGGCCGATGCGGTCCGCGAGCGCGCCCATGGCGAGCGCGCCCAGCGCCGGGCCGGCGCGGAAGGTGAGGCCGTAAACGCTCAGCACCCGGCCCAGCATGTCCGACGGCGTGCCCATCTGGATCAGGCTCTGCGCGCCGACGCCCATGACCAGCATGGCGAAACCCGCCACCGCCAGCGCCGCCAGCGCGAATTCGAAATGCCCCAGGACCGAAAACAGCGCCACCATGGCTGCATGCACCGCCGAGCCGGCGAACACGATCGGGGCGAGCCCCTGCCGGTTGCCGCGCCAGGCGAGCCAGAGGCCGCCCGCGAGCGCGCCCAGCCCGTTGACGGCGATCAGCATGGAGAAGCCCTCCGCGCCGCGTTCGAACACCACGTCCGCAAAGGCCGGCAGCAGTTCGACATAGGGCCGCACCAGCAGCGCCCCCGCCAGCAGCAGCAGGATCAGCGGGCCGACGCCGGCATGGCGGCCGATATAGCGGAAGCCCTCGCCGATCTCCGCAAACAGGCTCCGGCGCTGGCGGGCCGTCTGTAGCCGGGGGCTGAGCCGCAGCATCGGCAGCACGATCAGGAAGACGGCGAAGGTCGCCGTGTTGCAGAGGAAGGCCCAGCCCGCGCCGGACACCGGGCCGAAATGCAGGAGCAGCGGTCCCGCCAGGGTCGGGCCGATGAAGCGCGCGCTGTTCCAGCCGATGGAGTTGATCGCCACGGCCGACGGAATGTCCTCGCGGCCCACCAGCGACGGCACCAGCGACAGGCGCGCCGGCTGCGCGATGGCCGTCGCCGTGCCGAGCAGCAGGGTGAGCAGGAAGAGCGACGCCGGCGTTGTGAGGCCGCCGACGGTAAGCAGGCCGAGGGTGAAGGCCTGGAGGCAGAGCAGGCCCTGCATGGTGGCAATGATGCCAAGCCGGTTCAGCCGGTCGGCCACCGCGCCGGCGAACGGTCCGAGCAGGATCGACGGCAGGAATTCGGCCATCGCGATCAGGCCGAGGAAAAACGCCGATTCCGTCAGCTCCCAGGCGAGCGCGCCGACGCCGGTGCGCTGCATCCAGGTGCCGACCAGCGAGACGGCATTGCCGGTGAAGTAGAGGCGGTAGTTGCGGTTGGCGAAGACGCGCCCGATGCCGCCCCCGGCACGAGACGCCATCAATCCAGCCGGTAGCCCTGGCGGCGCAGGAAGGCGCCGAAATCCTCGCGCTCCGTGTGCGAGACCTGCCGGGCCTTGTCCTCGGACCAGCCGTAGAAAGCCGCCTCGCCATAGAGGCCGGCGTCCCGCTGCTTGTCGGCCGGAATGCTGTAAACCGCATCGCGGCGGCGGTCATAGGCGTCGATTCCGGCGGCCAGCTTGTCGTCGTCATAGCGGTCGGTATGCACCGTGACCGAGGGCGGCACCCGCATGGAGATATAGCCCCGGGCCGCCGGCCAGCCGATGCAGAGGCCGGCGACCGGGAACACCCATTCCGGCAGGCCCAGCAGTTCGCCGATCCGGAAGGAATGGTTGCGCACGACGCTGATCGGGCAGCAGCCGAGCCCCATCGCCTCCGCCGACAGGATGAAGGTCTGCATGGCGAGCGCGGTATCGACGGCGGGGTTGAAGGCGGCGTCGAAATGGTCGTTGGCGAAGGGCTTGCCGCGCAACTCGCAGATGCGCCTGATACGCCGCCCGTCGCCGCACCAGACCATGAACACCGGGGCCGTGCCGATCCAGGGCATGCCCGGGATGAGCGCTGCGATCTCCGCCCGGAGCGCCGGATCGGCGACGCGCACGACCGAAGCCTGCTGGAGGTCGGACTTGGCGCTGGCGGAGAAGGCGCAGGCGAACAGCAGGTCCAGCATGTCCTCCGGCACCGGCCGGTCGGCGTAGCGGCGGTGGGTGCGCCGGTCGAGGATTGCCGCGAGCGGGCCTTCGGCCGGCAGGCCGGCGCCGCCGGGCGTCTCGGGGCCGTATCGCTTCGTCACCAGGTCGGCCAGGGTTTCGGGCATCGGCTTCCTCTCCGCGTCGCGCCGGGAACGAGCCTACGCCGCCCGGACCCGCGGCGGAAGGCGGGGCCGGACCGCAGAACGGTTTCCTCCCGGATCGCCGCTTCGCTCCGTCCGGGGCGGCGACTGAGGCGCTACGGACGATCCCGGTTCGACTCGGCCGGATCGTCCACCCGCCCGGCAAGCCGGTAGACGGCGACCGGCGCGGCGCGGCCCTTGACCTCCATCTCGCCCACCGGCTCCACCTCGAACAGCCCGCCCAGATCGGCCACCGTCGAGGCGCTGACGGTGATGGCCACCTCGGCGTCGGGCGACACCTCCTTGCCGAGCTGCTCCAGCCGCTGCGCGATGTTCACATCGTCGCCGATGACCGTGTAGTTGACGCGGCTCGGCGCGCCGATATTGCCGGCCGTCGCCTGCCCGGAATGGATGCCGAGGCGCACGCGCACGGGCGGCTCGCCGCGGGCTTCGCGCTCCCGGTTGTCGGCGGCGATTCCCTCCCGGATGGCGAGCGCCGCGCGGCAGGCGCGGATGGCGCGGTTCTTCTGCTTTTCCGGCGCGCCCCAGAAGGCCATCACGCTGTCGCCGATGAACTTGTCCACCGTGCCGCCCTCCGCCTCTATGGCGCCGGTCAGGATGCCGAAATGCCGGTTGAGCAGGTCCGCGACCTCGGCCGCGCTCTTGCCTTCCGAGATGGTGGAATAGCCGGCGATGTCGCTGAACATCACGGTGACGTTGCGCCGGTCGGAGGCGAGCGCGGCAAGGTCGCCCTCGCGCATGAGCTGGTGGACCAGCGAGCGCGGCACATAGGCCTGGAACCAGCGCAGCGCGCCCGCCATCGAGTTGAAGGCGCTGGACTGCTCGTCGAGTTCGCGCACCCGGCTGTGGGGCAGGTCGCGGATATCGTCGAGGCGCAATTCGCCGATGAGGCGCGCGACCGAGGAAAGGCGCAGCACGGGCCGCGAGAGCCGCCTGCCGATGAAGAGCGCCAGCAGGACGGCGAGCGCGAG
>JAJEAZ010000400.1 GCA_022824105.1 Alphaproteobacteria bacterium | reverse complement strand
TACTGGTCGCCGACCGCGCTGATCGGGCGCCACAAGATGGTCAAGCTCGACTTCGGCGTGCCGTTCGCCGGCAGCGAGAACTGGGACGGCTGCATCGTCAAGCCGGAACAGGAATGCGCAGACCCGCAGCCCTCGTCCTGGACGAAGTCGGAAGTGCACACCGTGGTCACCGCCGACTTCGCGGCGAACGCCGGCGATGACGTCATGGCGTATTTCAGGAGCCGCGTGTTCCCCGGCGACGTGATGAACGGCATGCTCGTCTATATGGACGAGAACCAGGCCGACGGGGCGGACGCCGCGGCGGAGTTCCTGAAGATGCACGGCGATGTGTGGAAGCCCTGGGTGCCCGCCGAGGTCGCCGCGAAAGTGACGGGAATGTAACGCGGGTCCTGCGATCGGCCCGATTGCCTGACTCGAAGAGAAAAGCCCGCCCGGACCCGTCCCGGCGGGCTTTTCCTTGTCCTCTGACGCCGGCCCGGAAGGGCGTTTGAAGGAGTAATTCCCCGAGCCCGATGGGAGGCCCGCATGGAATCCTTGTTGGAATTTCCCTCGATGGACCGCCAGGATCTTCGTGATCTGAAGAAGGCGATCGATGGGGGGTTTCGCGACTTCTCGCGCGAATTCGGCGAGATGCTGGAGAACTTTTTCGAGCCCCTGCTCAGGTTCCTCGTGTGGTTCGAGAAGCTGCTGATTGCGACGCCGTGGCCGGTGATCGTTCTGGTGATCGCGGGGCTGGCCTGGCTCGGCTCGCGCAGCAGGACGGTCGTTATCGGCTCCGTGCTGTCGTTCCTCGCGATCGGCTATTTCGGCATGTGGCAGGACACCATGTCCACGCTTGCCATCATCTCGGTCGCAACCCTGCTCTGCATCGCGGTCGGCATCCCGCTCGGCATCCTGATGGCGCGCTCGGACCGGATGCAGACGGCGATCACGCCGGTGCTGGACATCATGCAGACGATTCCGGCTTTCGTTTACCTGATACCGGTCGTAATGCTGCTCGGCATCGGCAAGGTGCCGGGCCTGATCGCGGTGTGCATCTACGCGATTCCGCCGATCGTGCGGCTGACCAATCTCGGCATAAGGCTGGTCGAAAAGGAGGCGCTGGAGGCCGCCGACGCCTTCGGCGCCGACTACCGGCAGAAGCTGTTCGGCGTGCAGATACCGCTCGCGCTTCCCAACATTTTCGCCGGCGTGAACCAGACCATCATGATGGCGCTGTCCATGGTGGTGATCGCATCGATGATCGGCGTCGCCGGCCTCGGCGTGCCGGTATTGCGGTCGATCTCGAACCAGTATCTGGCGCTCGGCCTGATGAACGGCCTGGCGATCGTGGCGCTGGCGATCATCTTCGACCGCGTCTCGCAGAGGTTCGGCCAGCGCCTGCAACGGCATCGCAAGGGCGTCGATCATGGCTGAGACCAAGATCAGCATCGAGAACCTCTACAAGATCTTCGGCCCCCGGCCGCAATCCGTGCTCGCCGCCGTCCAGCAGGGCATGTCCAAGCAGCAACTGCTCGAAGAGCACAATCACGTGCTCGGGCTGAAGGACATCAACATCGAGGTTTCCGCCCGGGAAATCTCGGTCATCATGGGCCTGTCGGGCTCCGGCAAGTCCACCCTGATCCGGCATATCAACCGGCTGATCGAGCCGACTTCGGGCCGGATCGTGGTCAACGGGCGCGATGTCCTCGCGCTCAGCAGGGAGGAGCTGATCGAGGTCCGGCGCCACGGCATCTCGATGGTGTTCCAGAGGTTCGGGCTGCATGTCCACAAGACGGTGGCCGAGAACGCCGCCTACGGCCTCGCGATCCAGGGCATGTCCATCGGGCAGGCCAAGGAGCAGAGCCGGAAATGGCTGGACCGGGTCGGGCTGTCGGGCTTCGAGAACCACTATCCCTCGCAATTGTCGGGGGGGATGCAGCAGCGCGTCGGCCTGGCCCGCGCGCTGGCCACCGACGCGGAAATCCTGCTGATGGACGAGCCGTTCTCCGCGCTCGATCCGCTGATCCGCACCGACATGCAGCAGGTCCTGCTGGGGCTGCAGGAGGAGCTGCACAAGACCATCGTGTTCATTACCCACGACCTCGACGAGGCGCTCAGGCTGGGCGACAGCATCGCCATCCTGCGCGACGGCGCGCTGATCCAGCAGGGCAATCCGCAGGACATCATCCTGCATCCGGCCGACGACTACATTTTCGACTTCGTGAAGGACATCAACCGGGGCCGGGTCATCGAGGCGCAATCGGTGATGACCCCCGGCGCAGGCGTCGACGGCCCGAACGTGGAGCACGACCTCGTGCTGGACGAGGCCTTGCAGATCGTGAGCGCCGCGCCGTCGGGCGAGGCCAGCGTCGTGGACGCCGAGGGCAAGCCCGTCGGCAGCGTCAGCCTGAAGCAGATCATCAACGCCATGGCCCGCCCGGCCGAGGAGGGCGACCAGGAAGCGAGATACCGGTAGAGGTCCGGCGCGGAAGGCGCCGCCAACCTGTCAGTCGGCGAAGAACCTCGCCTGCAATTCGTCTCCCGGAATGAAGCGCGAAGCCTGGCGGTAGATCGCCCGCACCGTTCCGGTCCGCAATTGCGCATGGAGGGGAACCGTCAGAACCTGCCGCTCGCCGGACGCCGTCATGCGGACGAGCTTGGCATGGCTGCCGCGCATCGAGGCGACCTCGAAGCCGAAGTCCCGCAGAATCCGCAGCACTTCCCGCGAATTCAGCCGTCTCAGGCGAGGCATCAGGAAGTGAGGGCCGACGTCTCGTAATTCACCACAAGCCGCGGCTCCGGGGGCAATCCGGCCCTTGCGAGCTCCTCTTCGTCAAGATGCAATTCCAGTGCATCCCGCAGGTTCGCCAAAGTCTCGTCGAGCGTCCGGCCTTGGGTAACAACCGCCACTTCGAGGCATTCAGCCACGTACCAGCCCTCGCTTTCCGAGACCGCAACATGAATGGCCGCCAAGACGCTGTCCTCTCCTGCACGGCGGGCAACCGGCCGGTCCGGTGCGTGTTGCACCGTTTCTCGATAGGGAGGCCGTATCTCATAAATGCCGTGGCCGACGCGATCGAAATACGGCCATTTGTGAGGATGATTCGCCGGGGCGTTCTCGCAGCACCGGCTCACGACATGGGTTCGGACGGAGCTTTCGTTCAAATGCGGCAGAGCACGCACGACATCGATCAAATCGAACCTCCAGTCTTCCGGACGGCACAGGCGTTGCGCCGCCGCGAGGACTTGCGCATGAATCGGTCCGGCTTCCATCTTGTTTCCTCCTCGTTACATCGCTCACCTCGCGACCCGCGAGGAAACTGATCTTACAAGTTGAAAAGTCTATTTGTCAAGTCTTCTCGGAAATGCGGTCTGCATCGTCTCGAACAAAATCTTGCCGATACGACCGGATCTGACGCATCCGGCCCTTAGGTTCCCTCCAGCACCGAAATCCGGAGAGAGCCCATGCTGACGGCTTACGAACGCTATCTGCTCGCCTGTTACCTCGCCAACGCCGCCTCCGGCCTTCGCCGCCGGGACCCCGAGACCGCGGCGCTGGCCGGGTGGGCGGCCGACAGGGAAAACCGCGTCGCGCTCGGGGCGGGCAGGCGCCGGCGCCGCCTGACGCCCGACTATGACAGGGTCTCGAAGGAGCAGTTCCGCGACCTCCGGGAGG
>JAJEAZ010000673.1 GCA_022824105.1 Alphaproteobacteria bacterium | reverse complement strand
GCGGTTCTCGCGCGAAGCCGGTTACGGGTCAAATGGCGCGGGCGGTCTCAGAGGGCTTCGGCCTCTGCCGTTTCCCCTTCCATGGCCGCGAGCTCGCCCAGGGTAAGGGGCTTGATCGGCGGGCGTATGCGAAAGCTGCCGACTTCCTCGACCGGGAGGCCCCGCTCGTCGGCCACGATTTCGGCCGCCGCAAGCCCGCACATGCGCCCCTGGCACGGCCCCATCCCGGCGCGGGCGAAGGCCTTCAGCTGGTTCGGCCCCATGGCGCCGTCGCGCACCGCCTGGCGGATGTCGCCGCCGGTAAGGCTCTCGCACCGGCAAACCAGCGCCTTGTCGGCGGGCAGAACCGTGTGCGGACGGAAAAGGCGGTCGAGCAGGGGCCGCATCGCCCGCTCGCGGTCCAGCGCGGCGGCCAGCCGGGCCGGATCCGCACCGGCGGCGAGCCGGGCCGCGATCCGTCCGGATAGGGCGGCGGCCCGCGCGCCCGCTATGCCGCCGGCGTCGCCTGCAACGAGCACAGTTTCCTCTTCCGTGCGGCCCAGGGAATCCACCGCCGGCGCCCAGTGCCGTTGCTCCGCGTGCCAGCGGTGCCGGAGGCCGGCCTGGCGCGAAAGATGGGTCTGCGGCGCCACGCCTTCATGCAGCAACAAAAGGTCGCAGGCGATCTCGCCGCCGTCGAAGCGCACCGACTCTCCTGTCGCCGCGAGGCCGCTGACACCGGACCGGAATTCGACGCCGGCGCGTCTCAGCCTGCGCCTCATCGCCACACCCCTGGCGAGGTCGCGCCAGCCGGCCAGGGCCCGCGGCAATGTCGGCGCGGCATCCAGATAGTCGCCGCCGGCTGTCGTCTCCAGCACCGCCGCGACCTCGGCGCCGGCATCCAGCAATTGGCAACCGACCAGCAGCAGGAGCGGACCCGATCCTGCGAGCGCGACCCGGCCTGTCGGCACCAGCCCGGAAGCCTTGAGCAACACCTGCGCGGCGCCGGCGCCCATCACGCCCGGCCGTTCGGCGCCGGGGATCGGCACCGGGCGTTCCATCGCGCCCGTCGCGATCAGCACGCGGCCGGCGGCCACCGTCGAGGCTGCGCCGTCCCGGCTGCAGGCGATCCGCGCCCCGGCATCGAGCCGCCAGACGGCGCTGTTCGGCCGGTAGTCGATGCGGGCGCTGCGGAAGTCCTCCACCAGCGCCCGCCCGGCTTCATACTCGTCGCCCAGTATGGCGGAGAGGCCCGGCCCGGCCCGCTCGATACCGCGATAAATCTGCCCGCCGGGCTCGGGCTGATCGTCCAGAACGGTGACGGAGAGGCCGTGCTCCGCCGCCTCGACCGCAGCCGCCATACCCGCCGGACCGGCGCCGACGATTGCCAGATCGACGCTCATGGCTCCTGCCGCGCTCCTTCCAGCCGCCGCGTGACGCGAAGCCCCTCGCGCACCGGCGTCATGCAGGCCTGGCGGTTCGGCTCGCCGTCGATCTCGACCAGGCACTCGAAACAGACGCCCATGGCGCACCAGGGGCCGCGCGGGGCCCTGTCGACCGGCGCATGGCGAAACGCGGCGACGCCGGCGGCGAACATGGCCGCCGCCACACTGTCGCCGGGCGCGGCCGGGACGGGCTTGCCGTCTATCTCGACCGTTATCGTCGCCTCGCGCTCAGGCAGCCGCCGAAACATCGAACCTCCGCGCGCTGAAGGCCCCGAACCCGTCCGGCGCCCTGCCCTCGGCAATCCAGTCCGGCAGGCGGGCGGCGTGGACGGCGGCGAGCGTGACGCCGCTGTGCATGGTGGCGACGAAGGCGCCGGGATGGCTTTCCGACTCGTCATAGATCGGGCAGCGGTCCGGCGGGATGACCCTGAGCGCCGCCCAGCTCCGCACGAGCCTCATCCGCTCCAGCGCCGGGAGGACGCGAATGGCGCGCTGAGCCAGCCCGCGCGCGGCTTCCAGCGTCGTGCCAGTATCGAAGCCCACGCTCTCCTGCGTGGCGCCGATCATCACCGTTCCTTCAGCGGTCTGGCGGATATTGCCCATCGGCATCGGCAGGAAGCGTTCGACGCGCTCCGTTACGAGCACCTGTCCACGCTCCGGCGCCGTCGGCACGTTCAGGCCGACCCTGCCCGCCAGAGGCGGGATTCCGTTGCCGGCCGCCAGCAGCACTTTCGGCGCTTCGAACGCGCCGGCGTCGGTCTCCACCCGGAATCCTCGCTGGATATCGCGGACCCTGGCTCCCGACCGGTAGCGCCCGCCTCTCGCCGTGAAGCCGGCGTGCAGGGCGCGCAGCAGGTAGAGCGGCCCGCAATGGCCGTCCTTCTCCGAGAAGGATGCGCCCACGACCTCCTGCCCGAAGCGGACGCCGGGAGCCATCCGCTCCAGTTCGGCGCGTTCGACCATCCGCGCATGGTAGCCGCCGCCCTGCGCGGCCATCGCCTCGTTGAGCCGCGTCTGCGCTTCCCATTCCGCGTCGCCGAGGCAGAGGATCGCGCCGCCCGGACGCTCATGGTGGATGTCGATGCCCGTCAGGTCCTCAAGCTCCCCGGCGAAACCGGCATAGAGGTCCGCCGATTCCTGCGACCACTCCTGGTAACGCTGGAGCCCGAACCCCTTGGTCTGCACCCAGACAAGCCCGAAATTGCCCCGCGCCGCCCGGAAGGCGTCGTCGCCCTCGTCGAGCATGAGCACGTCCAGCCCCTTGCCGGCCAGTCCGTAAGCCGCAGCGGCGCCGACCAGGCCGCCGCCGATGACGATGATGTCAGCCGTCCCCTCAAGCATGACGCCAATGGTGGGATAGCG
>JAJEAZ010000599.1 GCA_022824105.1 Alphaproteobacteria bacterium | reverse complement strand
CGGGTGCGGTCCAGCCGGGGCTCGGCTGGAGGACCGCCAGGCAAAGCCCGGCGGCAAGCAGGGGTTTCTTCACTGTCGTCGCTCCGGTTTCGGGGAAGAGCGGAGGACTCATGGCCGACAGCCCGTTTCAGTCTGCTGATTCTTCGGTTGCGCCGCCTTGAAACCTTTTTGGCGAAACGGTTGCGGCGGGCCGGGCCCGAGGTGACGGCGGCGACCGAAACGATGCAGAATGGCCGCCATCGAACGGGAAGGCGGCGGTTTCGCCGTGGCTTGGGGGAAACGCATGGACATGAAGGGCCGGACCGTCATCGTGACGGGAGCGGGCACAGGCGTCGGGGCCGCTGCCGCGCAGCAGCTTGCCGGGGACGGCGCGAATGTGCTGGTCAACTACTCCCGCAGCCGGGACGAGGCGGAGGCCGTGGCGGCCGCCTGCCGGGAGGCCGGAGGCGGCGCCGCGGCGGCGCAAGGGGACGTGGCGAGCGACGAGGACTGCCAGCGCCTTGCGGCCGACGCCGTGTCGCGCTGGGGCCGGATCGACGGCCTCATCAACAGCGCGGGCACCACCGTGTTCCGGCCCGGCAACGATTTCGACACGCTCTCCCAGGAGGACTTCCAGCGCATCTACAGCGTCAACGTCGTCGGCGCCTTCCTGATGACGCGCGCGGTCTCGGCGCAGATGAAGTCGCAGGGCCGGGGCAGCGTCGTCAACATCTCGTCGATTGCGGGCGTGATGGGCGTGGGCAGCTCCATCGCCTATGCGGCGTCGAAGGGCGCGCTCAACACGCTGACGCTTTCGCTGGCGCGCGCGCTCGCTCCGGAAATCCGGGTCAACACGGTGGCGCCCGGCTTCATCACCGGCCGCTGGTGGCGGGAAAAGATGGGCGAGGGCTACGACAAGATGGTCGCCAACACCGAGGCGGCAACGCCGCTCAAGCGCGCCGGCACGCCGGAGGACATGGCGGCGGCGGCGGTGTGGCTGCTCTGCGGCGACGTCAACATCACCGGCGAAATCCTGATCTCGGACGCCGGCATGCATCTCGGCGCAGCACCCCTCAAGGCGCGGTAGGACAACACAGGAGGCCCCCCACCCCGAGTAGCGGCCGCGTCGGCAGCCTGACCTGAGCTTGTCGAAGGGCGCGCGTATCGAAGGGCAGCCGCCGCCCGTTTCAAATCGGCCGGATACCGCTCTAATTTCTGGTTTCGCTTCCCGCGTGGAAGCTGAACACGGCGCCTTCCCTGATGCCTTCCGGCCAGCGGGTGGTCATCGTCTTCAGGCGGGTGTTGAAGCGCACGCCCTCCATGCCGTGGACATAGTGGTCGCCGAACAGGGAGCGCTTCCAGCCGCCGAAGGAGTGGTAGGCGACCGGGACGGGGATGGGCACATTCACGCCCACCATGCCGATCTTCACGCGGGTGAAGAAGTCGCGCGCCGCATCGCCGTCGCGGGTGAAGATCGCCGCGCCGTTGCCATATTCGTGCGCATTGATGATCCCGACGGCGTTCTCGTAGTCCGGCGAACGCACGACCGAGAGCACGGGGCCGAAAATCTCCTGGCGGTAGATCGACATGTCGGTCGTCACCCGGTCGAACAGGCAGCCGCCCATGAAGAAGCCGTCCTCATAGCCCTGCAGCTTGAGGCCGCGCCCGTCCACCACCAACTCCGCGCCGTCCTCGATGCCCTCGGCGATGAGCCCGCGGATGCGCTCGAGGCTCTGGCCCGTAATGACCGGCCCCATCTCCGACGAGGGGTCGGTGTAGGGGGCGACCTTGAGGCTCTCGACGCGCGGCTTGAGGGTCGAGACCAGCCGGTCCGCGGTGTCCTCGCCCACCGGGACCGCGACGGAGACGGCCATGCAGCGCTCGCCGGCCGAACCGTAGGCGGAGCCCATCAGCGCGTCCGCGACCTGGCCCATATCGGCATCCGGCATCACCACAAGGTGGTTCTTGGCGCCGCAAAGCGCCTGCACCCGCTTGCCCGAGGCGGCGCCTCGGGCATAGATGTACTGGCCGATGGCGGTGGAGCCGACGAAGCTCACCGCGTCGATGTCCGGATGGTCCAGGATCGCGTCCACGGCCTCCTTGTCGCCGTTGACCACATTCATCACGCCGTCCGGCAGCCCGGCCTGGCTGAGCAGTTCCGCGATGCGCACCGCCACGGACGGGTCGCGCTCGGAGGGCTTCAGCACGAAGGCGTTGCCGCAGGCGATCGAGACCGGATACATCCAGAGCGGCACCATGGCCGGGAAGTTGAACGGCGTGATGCCCGCCACGACGCCCACCGGCTGGCGGATGGCGAAGCTGTCGATGCCCGCCGCCACGCCTTCGGAATATTCGCCCTTCAGGAGCTGGGGGATGCCGCAGGCGAACTCCACCACCTCGATGCCGCGCGCAAGCTCGCCCTTGGCGTCGGAGATCGTCTTGCCGTGTTCGGCCGAGAGCATCTCGGCAAGCTCGTCCGTGTGCCTGTTGAGCAGGTTGCGGAACTCGAACATCACCGCCGCGCGCCTTGCCGGCGGCGTGGCGCCCCATGCCGGCTGCGCCCTGCGGGCGGCGGCGACCGCATGATCCACGTCCGCCGCCGTCGCCATGCGGACCTTCGCGGCCACGGCGCCGGTCGCCGGGTTGAAGACATCGCCGGTCCGCCCCGAAGCGCCGGCCCAGGTGGCTCCGGAAACGAAATGCTGGACGGTATTCATCGGTCGTTTCTCCAGGGAAGGTGGGGGCTGCGGCGGGCCTGACGGCGGCTGCCGGTTCGATTTTCCCTCATAGCCGCAACGGGGCGCAAGCCCGTCCTCTCTGCGCTCACCAGGTGTCGATGAAGGCGTATTTCTTGCCCTCGCGCGGCGGCGCGGGCGGCAGGCGCTTCAGGCTGTTCGCGATCCAGCGGCGCGTTTCCGCCGGGTCGATGACATCGTCGAGGCCGCCGCCGGCCGCGGCATTGACGGCGCGGGCGCGTTCATAGGCGTCCGCAACCCGGCGGTCGAATTCGGCCTTGCGCTCTTCCGCGCCTTCGATGGCGGCCAGCACGGGCCGGAAGCCCAGCTTCACCGCGCCCTCAATGTTCATGCCGGCGAACTCCGCCGTCGGCCACGCCACCATGCAGAAGCTCACCAGCGCGCTCGCCCCGCACATGGCCTGCACGCCGAGCCCGTAGGCCTTGCGCACGATGACGCCGAACATCGGCACGCTGAGGTTGGCGCCGGTGTTGAAGAGCCGGGTGCAATGGCGGACCAGCGCCGTGCGCTCGTGGTCGGGGCCGACCATGATGCCGGGGCAGTCCATCAGGCTCAGCACCGGAATGTCGAAGGCGTCGCACAATTGCAGGAAGCGCGCGCCCTTGTCCGCGCCGTCGGAGTCCACCGCGCCGGCCAGATGGTGCGGATTGTTG
>JAJEAZ010000075.1 GCA_022824105.1 Alphaproteobacteria bacterium | reverse complement strand
AATCAGCCGCATCGAAATCACCCCGCAAGGCGATCGCCGCTCCCATCACCAGCCTCCAATTCAAGCCCACGACCTTGAATCAGAAATCCGACCGGAACGGAATCCCCCTCATGAGTCAGAAACCGACGCCGCTGGTATAAGTTGGCCGATTCCTTTACTGCACCCTCCCAATTGGCATAAAGTAACGTCACAGCAGCTCGAAGAAAAACAAATTTTGTCGACGAATCGTCTATTTTTGCGACTCCTAGATTCAATGATGTAATCTCTTTTCTTCTCCTGCTAATCCTTCTTTCTAGTTCAGAGATAAATTTCTCTTCTTCATTGTTAATCACGTCCGACACTGAAACCACTCCCGGCCAAGCGGGATGGTATGTTTTAGGCGGTTTGCCGGGTTCCTTCCGACTGAAAACCGTCCGCCTATTTGATTTTCACTCCAAAGCTCCTTAACTTTTTGTAGAATCAATCCTGTCGGGTAAAATTCCGAGTCTATACCTTTAGAAAGGTTGTAGGCAATACCACATCCTACTATTTCAAAGGGAGAGATCAAAAAGCTTCCCTTAAATCGATCATCCTCCCTGCTATAGCGCCTGAACACCAAGTCTCCGAGATTCGGGCCGTTAAGAATATCAAAAGTGCTCTTGAAAATTTGTTCCCAGTGCGACCACTCTACAGCATCAGCGCGAGCCATCTCCAGCAACCGTTCATTAACGTAAGGACCAAGATCTCCCTTTATCGATACTTCCTCTTCTCGGCTAAGAATCATAAATCTGGATATCAATTCCATGTGATATCCCTCATCGGTGAGTCTGTCGCTGAGAGACACACAATCCTTAAAGGCGGGATAGTCAACAAGATTCTCCAACCAGTTATAAAAATTTTCATTTTCCATTATCAATATACAATTCCTAACTTCTTGCTCTGTTAGACTACTACCTCCGGTATTGAGCCTCTGGAAAAGGTCATATTTGGCACCCGAATCACCGTCTCTATTCATTATACTCAAATTCATCTTGGACCGCCTAAAATCTAATGCTAACGGTCTTGGAAGATTATCCCAAGTTATGTCCTTTAGTGCTGGAAGGTATTTAGCTTCACTGAGTATAAGAGGTGCCTGAATCTCATCATGCTCGTTTCTTAATTTTCCCATAAACGATAGTATGGTGGATAACCGTTGCATTCCGTCGACGACTTCCCATGTGGCGTCATCTCGTGCGCTAATGAAGATCTGTGGAAGCGGAATACCGAGTAAAATTGATTCAATGAGATTCGTTTTCTGCTCTTGCGTCCAACGAAAAAATCTTTGGAAGCTTGGCCTTACATCCAATTCGCCGTCTTCGTACAATGACACAAGTTCGCCAATAGACATTGCATAGCCGTCAGTACGGATGTCGCGCCGACGTGTTTCCACCTGTCTTTGTAGATCATTGGTTATCATGACATTATCCTATCCGAGGGCGCTGAGAATATATTGCTAGTCGAGTTATGTCAAGGCACGTAGGCGTGGGTGAACGCATCGTCAGCAGAGATAGTCAGATTGCCAGCGTACATTCGTTCTATGGCTCTCCGCCTCATCGCCAGACTATCGCCTCATTTTGAGAACAGCATGGATGGATGCACTCTCTGGATATCGAATCCCATCCGACAGGGTAGAGGGTTAGCGCCGGGCTTCAAGACGGTTCTTGAGACAGGTTTGGCATCCCGGAATCGCTCGTTTGCTTTCCCAGCCCGGCCGGCCTGAACCTCCGGCGCATCGCATCTGGAGATTGCGCCCGGCGCGTGTCAGGCTGGGCGGCCATGACATTCATCTCCAACGCCCGCATGTATGCCGTCAGCACGGAAGCCGAGGCGGAGGGGAAGGGCCGGATGGCCCATGTATGTGGCCGAGGTACCGGGCATTGGATTGGAGGTGCCCGCTGTATCGGTGGGCATAGGTGCCACCGAACTCAGGCGCATGGCGGGGGTGAATTGAGGGGGCTACCTGCCCGGGGCGAAGGGATTGACGATAACCAGGCCGTCGATCCGTCGTCCGTCCTGGAGGTCCTCCGTAAAGAGTGTTTCGCACCCGGCCCGAAGCGCCGAGGCGACGATCAGCGAGTCGTAGAAGCTGAAGCCGTGCGCCTCGGACAGCGCGAGGGCGACTTCGTGCGTTTCGATATCGATGGGCCGGATCGAGTCGAACAGTGCGCGCACGTCTGCGACCGCTGCCGCGACGATGTTCCAATCCAGCCGGAACTTCCGCCGCAAGACATTGGCGAACTCGTTCAGCACCTGCACGCTTATGACGCCGCCGTCCATGAGCGCCCCGCGCGCAGCGTCGCCTTTTGCGCCCGGTCCCTGAGCATAGACCAGAACATTGGTGTCGAAAAACGCCGTCATCGGGCGTTGGCCTCGTCCCGGTCGAAGGCGTAATCGGCGGGGATGGGCAGGGCGCGGGCGCGCATCCGTTCTATGGCGCGCAATCTGCTTTCGTCTCTGGCGATTGCAAGGCGTCCGGGATCGGCGGACACGATCTCAAGACGGTCGCCCGCCTTCAGGTCGAGATCGTTTACAATTGCTTTGGGCAGCCTCACCGCCAGACTGTTGCCCCATTTCGAAACCCGCATGGATATCCTCCGTAGATATACATCTACTCCGAGTATATCCTAAGCATTTCCCGCCCGGCGTCAAGTCGAATCCGTTTCCGGAGCGCGGACAAATCGTGCGCTCTTCTACTGATCCGGCCGGCCTGAACCGCCCGCGCATCGCATCTGGAGATTGCGCCCGGTGCATGGCAGGCTGGGCGGCCATGACATTCATCTCCAACGCCCGCATGTATGCCGTCAGCCCGGAAGCCGAGGAGGACTGGCGGGCCCTGATCGCGCATGTGGCGGAGGACGCCGGCGCGGCGTTCGACTACCTGTCCTACAAGGCGCCGCAGCCGCTTGAGGAGTTGTGGCGCCGTCCCGATCTCGGCTGCGTGCAGATGTGCGGTTATCCGATTGCGCTCGGCGTCGCGGATGTCGCGCCACTGGCCTCGCCCGTGCCGGCCGCGCCCTGGGCCGGGGGGCAGGCGGTTTACCGGTCCGACCTGATCGTGCGGACGGACGCGCCCTACGCCGCGCTCGCCGACACCTTCGGCGGCGCGGTCGGCTGGACCGTCGAGCACTCGCATTCCGGCTTCAATGCGCTGCGCCACCATCTCCTGCCCTGGCGGGGCGAGGGCCGGGCGCGGCTCTACGGGCAGTCGGTCGGCCATCTGGTCACGGCGCGGCGCATCCTCGACAGCGTGCTGGACGGCAGCATCGATATCGGGCCGCTGGACGCCTACTGGCACATGCTGATGCGGAAATACGAGCCCGCGCTGACGGAAGGCGTCCGCATCCTCGACTCGACCGCGACCGCGCCGATGCCGGCCTTCGTCGCCGCGCCGGCCCTGCCCGCGGAAACGGTCGCCCGCCTGCGCGAGTCCTTTGCCGCGGCGCATACGCGGCCCTGGTTCGGGCGGTTCCGGGAGGCGCTGCTGATCGAGGGATTCGAGACGGTCACGCGGGAGACCTTCGCTCCGACCCTGGAATGGGACCGGGCCGCCCGGGACGCGGGCTATGCCGTGCCGGCGTGATGGTTGAAACCGGCTTGAGCTACGATTTCGACCTCGGCCCCTGGACGCGCAGGGTCTCGACCAAGTCGGAGGCCGCGCAGCGCTGGTTCGACCGCGGGCTGAACTGGAACTTCGCGTTCAACCACGATGAGGCCGCCGCCTGCTACCGGCGGGCGGCGGAAGCGGACCCTGCCTGCGCGATGGCATGGTGGGGCATCGCCCATGCCAGCGGCCCCTTCTACAACCGGGCGTGGATCCGCTACTCGGACGCCGAGATCGCCGAAGTGCTGCCGGTCTGCCATGAGGCGGTCGAAGCGGCGCTGGCGCTCGCCGGCAACGCGGCGCCGGCCGAACGGGCGCTCATACAGGCGCTCGCGAAGCGCTACCGGAACGGCCATGAGAGGGACCGCGAAGTGCTGGACGTCTGGCACCGGGACTATGCCGACGCCATGCGCGACGCCTGCCGGGCGCATCCGGACGACCCCGACATCGCCGCGCTCTATGTCGAGGCCGCGATCACCTGCACGCCCCGCCGGCTCTGGAACCTGCAGACCGGCGAGCCCGACCCGGACGCGCGCACGATGGAGGCGATGCCGGTGCTGGAGCGCTGGATGGACCGGATCGGGCGGGGCGGCCCCGTCCATCCGGGCATTCCGCACATGTATATCCACACGCTGGAGATGTCGCCCTTTCCCGAGCGCGCGCTCAAGGCCGCCGACATGCTGCGCGGCTACGCCCCCGATGCCGGCCACATGGAGCACATGCCGGCGCACATCTATGTGCTTTGCGGCGACTTTGCGCAGTCCGTGTCGCAGAG
This sequence comes from Alphaproteobacteria bacterium, assembly GCA_022824105.1. GTDB lineage: Bacteria > Pseudomonadota > Alphaproteobacteria > Bin95 > Bin95 > Bin95. The sequence goes on along the minus strand of JAJEAZ010000075.1, from coordinate 2,817 downwards.
CGAGCGCGCAGTCCGCGCCGACGACAAATATCTCGCCTATGCCGGCGACGGGAACTTCTACACCACCGCCCGCTGCCACGACCTGCACCTGTTCATGTATGCGGCCATGTTCCTCGGCCAATACGGCAGGGCCTCCCACGCGGCCGGGCGGATCCGCAAGGTGGCAAAGTCTGAACTGATCGCACGGAGCGCACCCTTCATGGCGTCGATCCTGGACGGCTATTCCGCCATGTGCACGCATGTCGCGGTCCGCTTCGGCCGTTGGCGCGAGCTTGCCGCGTCGCCGGGGCCGGAGGACGCCTCGCTGCGCCCGATCGGCGTCGCGATGCACGCCTACGGGCAAGGCGTAGCGCATGCCGCGCTCGGCGATATCGACGCGGCGGAGGCGGCCCGGTCGGCGTTCGATGAGGCCGCCACGGCGATTCCCGAGGACGCCATCTTCCTCAGCAACACGGTGCGCGACATGCTCCGCGTCGGCGAGGCCATGCTGGTGGGCGAGCTGGAATACCGGAAAGGCAACCATGACCGCGCTTTCAAAAGCCTGCGCCTCGCGGTCGCGCGCGACGACGCGCTCAACTACACAGAGCCCTGGGCCTGGATGCACCCGCCGCGCCATGCGCTCGGCGCGCTGCTGGCCGAACAGGGCCTGTTCCGGGAGGCCGAGGCCGTGTTCCGCGAAGACCTCGGCTACAGCGGCGGCCTGCCGCGCTGCTGCCAGCATCCGGACAATGTCTGGGCGCTGCAGGGGCTCGTCGAGTGCGTGGAGCAGGCCGGCGACGCCAACGAACTGCGGCTGCTGCGCCAGAGGCTCGACTTCGCAAAAGCGCGCGCCGACATCCCGATAGACAGCGCCTGCTTCTGCCGCGCCGCCGCGTAGCGCGGATCAGGCCTGCAGGCCGAAGGTTTCGCGCACCTCCGCCGCCATCGCTTCCACCATCGCTGCAAGCGCGGCCCCGCCCTTCGCAGCCGTGGCGCGGGTGGGGCGGCCGACCGTGCCGGAGCGGCTGTAGGCGGCGAGGCCCCTGACGGCGAGTTGCGGGCGTTCGGCGAGCTCGTCGGCGGCGTCCTCCATACGCACGAGACCGGGCCAACAGTGGAGCAGGACCGAGGTTTCGTATTCGCCCGCATGCATGTCGTCATGGACGCTCGTCTCGATGCCGGCGGCGGCGAAGGCGGCCTCCTGGATATGCCGGCCAGGGCCGAGCCAGATGCGCGGGGCCTCCAGATTGGCTTCGCGCGCCAGATGTGACAGCACCAGGTTGCCGCCATGCGCGTTGACGATGGCGAGCCGCTCTATGCCGGAGTGCGCAAGGCTCGCGCGGATGTCGCCGACGACCGCCGCGAGCGTGCCCGCCGCCAGCCAGACGGTGCCGGGAAAGCCCGCATGCTCCTGCGAGCAGGAGACCGGCAGCACCGGCAGCAGCAGCGCGTCCGTCTTCTCCGCCAGCCCGGCCGCCAGCGCGCCCGCGATCAGGCTGTCGGTGGCAAGCGGCAGGTGGCTTCCATGCTGCTCGAACGCCCCCACCGGCAGCACGGCAAGCGCGGGCCGGCCGACATCCGCAGCGGTGCGGGCGAAGAAGGCTTCCGGTAGCATGCCCGCCATCCTATCAGGAGGCGCCGCCCGATGCTCCTGCCGACCTCGACGCTCTTCGAAAGCGGCCCGCTCGAACTCGAACGCGGCGGGAGGCTGGAGCGGCTCGCCGTCGCCTATGAGAGCTGGGGCCGGCTGGACGCGGACGGCGGCAATGCGATCCTGGTCGCGCACGGCTACACCTCGAACCCGCACGCCGCCGGCCCCGGCGGCTGGTGGGAGCCGCTGATCGGGCCGGGCCGGGCCATCGATACGGACCGCTGGTGCGTCGTCTGCCCGAACATGATCGGCTCCGCCTACGGCAGCAGCGGGCCGGTCCGGGGCCGGCCCTTCCCCGACATCGAGGTGGCCGACATGGTGGCGGCGCAGGGCCGGCTGCTGGAGCATCTGGGTGTGCGCCGGCTGGCGGCGGTTATCGGCTTCTCCTATGGCGGCCACCTCGCCTTCGAATGGGGCAGCCGCCATCCCGACCGGGTGCGCGCGCTCGTGCCGGTCGCAACGGGCATTGCCGGCCGGATGGGAGAGGAGCGCGCGCTGGCGCTGGAGGCGCGCTTCGCCGGCCTCGACGACCCGACGGAGGAGCTGGAGCGGCTCAGGTTCGAGACGCTGGAGCGCTACGGGGACCTCGACTGGTTCTCCGACCGGCTCGGCTCCCGCGAGGCGGGGCGGCGGGAGGTGGAGGCGCTGGCGCGGAAATGGGCGCGGGAGTTCACGCCGGAGTCGCTGGTCGTGCTGGCGCGCGCAGCCGCCCGCTTCGATGGGCGGCCGCGCACCGGCGACATTCGCGCGCCGCTGCTCTATGTGCTCTCCTGCAGCGACGCGCTGTTCCCGCCTGCGCTTGCCGAACCGACGCTCGCGCTGCTGGGCTCCAATGCTTCGTATTTCGAGATCGACAGCCTCTACGGCCACCGCGCCCCAAGCCGCGACTGGGCCAAATGGGCGCCGACGCTGGCGGCATTCCTTCGCGAACATGCGGGTTGAGGGCGCGCGGCGGGCATGAAACCCGACTACGAACGCATTGCCGGGGATTACCGTAAGGCCCGGCCGCGATATCCGGTGCGGCTGGTCGCGCTCATCGCCGGCTGGCTGCCGGAGGGGCCGGTCGAGGTGCTGGACGCGGGCGCGGGCACCGGGATCGGCACGCGGGCGCTCGCGGGCGTTCTGGGCTCAAGGGCGTCCATCCTGGCCGTGGAGCCGAGTCCCGCCATGCGCCGGGAGGCGGAAGC
>JAJEAZ010000132.1 GCA_022824105.1 Alphaproteobacteria bacterium | reverse complement strand
GGCGCCCGGCTCCGCCAGCGCCTTCTGGATGATGTCGTAGAAGGTCCGGAACCACTCGTTGATCATCACGTCGAGCTGCACCTGGAACCAGGTGACGAAGACGATCAGCGCCGAGCCCGCCACCGACCAGCGCGACCAGGGATGCGGGCGGAACCACATCCAGAAGAGCGCGAAGGAGGCATAGGCGAGGAAGGAATAGACATAGACCCAGACGGCCCGCTCCTCCGCGCCGACCAGCCCGGACAAGCCCGTCGGGTCGCCCCAGTCCGATGCGGCCACATACCAGAAGAGCAGTGCCGCGAGCGCCCACGCCACTGCGGAGATGCCGAACGCGCGCGGGCTGGGGAAGAAGCAGCCGAACATGGGAAAACCCTTTCGCCGGAATGGCCGGCCCCGGCAGGCGCAGGCGGCGCCCCGGTCCGGCGGCTGGAACGGACCCGGCGGCTATAGCAAATTCGGCGGCCGGGCGGACCATGGCCGCCGCGGACAAACCGCTTCGCCGGCAGGGCCTGCATGCGGTAAGTTGGGACGGTCGGCGAATCCCGTTGCCCCCGCAGCGGGGCGGCGGCAGGCGGAGCGCGCGATGTCAGAGATCATCTTCGAGGTCAGCGAAGACGAACTGGACGGCGGCTATTCGGCGAGCGCGCTGGGTTTCGGCATCCACACGGAGGGCGAGACCCTGGACGAGCTCCGCCGCAATGTCCGGGAAGCGGTGGACTGCTACTTCGACGAAAGCATGGACCGGCCCCGCCTGATCCGGCTCCACTATGTGAAGGATGAGGTCCTTGTCGCGTGAGGCTTCCTCGGGACGTAAGCGGCGCCGTGCTGGTGGCGGCGTTGCGCCGGCTGGGCTACGAGAAGGCCCGCCAGCGCGGCTCGCATGTTCGGGTTACCACGCAGGTGGGCGGCGAACACCATGAGGTGATCCCGATGCACGATTCAATCCGAACCAAGACGCTGTCGAGCATTCTCAAGAGCGTCGCCCGCCACCACGGCATCGGCGTCCCGGAACTGCTCCGCAGGCTCGATCTGCGTTAGCCCTCCACTGACCGGACCGACCGGGAAACGGGCGAAATTGTCGATCCCGACTATGAGGGCCGCCATTGAGAGGCAGGGAGGCAGGCATGGCTGAGGCGCGGGGCGTCCGCATGAAGAATCCCGCCCATCCCGGCGGGTTCGTGAAAAGCGAGGTCATCGAGGCCCTTGAGCTTTCGGTGACGGATGCGGCCAGGGCGCTCGGCGTGACGCAAGCCGCCTTGTCCGCCGTGCTGAACGAGCGCGCGCGCCTCTCGCCGGAGATGGCGCTGCGCATAGAAAAGGCGTTCGGCGTATCGATGGACACGCTCATGCGGATGCAGAACAGCTACGACATCGCGCAGGCTCGCATGAGGGCGGACGAGATCAAGGTCGCTCTTTTCGAGAGTTAAGGTAACCTATTCCACCCGGCGCTCCGGCAATTCGAATAGAGAAAATGCTTCCCGAAGATGAAGGGGGCGGGGTTGAAAGCGCAGATGATATCCGATTCGGATTCCCACTCGTCCCATGCCCATAAGTCGCCAAACTGCTTGGTGCCGCTTTCCTCGATCCACTCGCCGCGCAACTGCATGAATTTCCGTTTGTGATCGCGACACTGCCGGTGCCAATCCCGGCCGGTGTTGGGCCGGTGTTCTATTCCTGGATGCGGGAATTGAACGAAACAACGCTTATCCGCCATCTCCGTATATCTCCTGTGCCATTGCTCCCGTTTCGCGCTTTTGTTCGTCGGACAACAGCCCGAACGGCCTCTGGGCCGCTTGGCCGAAGACGAACAAGGATCGTTCGCCGCCGACCTCGTACCACCGCGCCATGATCTCGTAAGGCTGTTTTCGGAGAGCGCCGCTTTTCGTTCGCTCGAAGACGCGGACAGTCCGCCACTCGGAAATCGGGTTGAAGTCGATGCGGCCGAGATGGTCCTTTGCCACGGACAGCAACACTACCTGCGGACGGAGGGCTTCGAGCAACCTATGCCAGAGCGGGCGGCCGTCCGCCTCCAGAGTCTTCCGCACCGTCTTCCCGAGACCGGTCCATGTCGGATCGGTGGCGACGGGAGAGCATATGTCGGTGTGCAGCGCCGCCGAGACCGCCTTGCCCGCGTAATAGCTCGATCCTGCGCCATTGAGCAGTGGCTCGAAGGTGCCGAACCAACTGCCGTAAGGGTCGGTGCGGAAGTAGGCCGACATTGCGTCAAGGTAACGGCCCGGCTCCCGGTCGCTGTCGCTGTCGCTGCCGTCCAAGGGGAAACGCCGGAACGGGTCTTTGGCCGGGAACTCCTTCAAGGAGGGATTCAGGCCGACCGTCACCACTCGCAGCGGAGAATTCCGGTACGCGTCGAGGTCGCCGAAAAACAGGATCGGCGCTGCCGGCGCAACACGCGACGGCAAGTCGGAAGCTTTATCGAAGGCGTCCCAAGCCAACTTCACCAACCGGGAAAGGGCTTGCCTTCCCTCGCTCGCCGCGAACAGTCCATTGTACAAGGGCCGGTTCCCTCCTTGCCGGTTGCAATAATAGGGCGGCAATCCGCTTGCACCGGGGCCCGCAAGATGTAGTTTCGTCGCCACCCCTGCTGCGGAGTCCGCCCGTGACCGTCACCACCGTCACCAGCCGCGAATTCGACCGGAACGCCGCCTGCGCGAAGAGGGCCGCGAAGGCCGGGCCGGTGTTCATCACCGACGGGGGCCGGCCCGCCTATGTGCTGTTCGGCATCGAGGACTACCGGCGGCTGGCCGGCGGGCGCCGCAACCTGCTGGACATGCTGTCCATGCCGGGGCTGGCCGAGATCGACTTCGAGCCGCCGCGCGCACACATCGAAAGCCGCCCGCCGCCGCTGTCGTGCGCGGGATGACGGTCGTCATGGGAAACAGCACCCTCGAAACTGCGGACAAGGCCATCGACGGGCGTGAGACCCTGGCGCTCGCCCGCGGGGACGCGGTGCGCTTCTTCGAGGCCCTCGCCGCGCCGCCGCCGCCGAACGACCGGCTCCGCGCGGCCCTGGAGGAACACGCCCGGCGCGTCGACTCCCGTTGACCGAAGCGCATGGCGTCGATTGCCCCGTGCGGCGCCGCGCGCTAATGTGACTACATTGGTTCGGGAGGGCGTCATGCGGACGGTGCAACTGCGCGAGGCCAAAGCCACGCTGTCGGCCCTGGTGGACGGGGCGGCCAAGGGCGAGACGGCCGTCATCACCCGGCACGGACAGGCCCGGGCCGTCCTTGTCGGCGTCGATGAGTGGAACCGCCTGCGTCGGGTACCCTCGTTCGGCCGCCTCCTCGCCGCCTCGGGGCTCGAAGAGGACGACCTGCCGCCGCGCGACGCAAGCCCGGTGCGCGACGCGGCGCTGTAGGACCCGCCTTGTATCTGGTGGACACGAACGTCCTCTCATTGGGAGCTCCCGGCCGGCGGGAAGGCGCCGCGGCGCTCGCCGAATGGCTGGATGACCGTTCCGACGAGCTGTTCCTGTCGACGATCACCGTGGCCGAGGTCGGCGACGGCATCGCCAGGCTGAGGCGGTCGGGCGGCCTCGCGCGGGCCGACCGCCTCGACGACTGGCTCGACATCGTGCTCCATCTCTACGGCGACAGGGTGATGCCGTTCGACATTCCCGCGGCCCGCCTCGCCGGGCTGCTGATGGACCGGTCGCGCGCCGCGGGCCATGCGCCCGGATTTGCGGACCTCGCCATCGCGGCGACGGCGGGCGTCCACGACCTTACGGTTCTCACCCGGAACATGCGCCATTTCGCGCCGTTCGATATTCCCGCGCACGACCCGTTCGAGTCGCTGCCCGGCTGATCCGCGCCGGATTCGGACTTTTGGCCTGCGCGGTCGAGGGAGCGCGGGACAAGGAGCAGCGCCGTCCCACCCGCTACCCGCCGGCGAGCAGCTCCGGGACGGGCGCGATGACGGCCCCGACCGGGTCCTGCAGCCCGCCCGAACCGGACCGCTACCTTGCACGGCAGCCGGCCAGGGCCCGGACTCGGGGTCCCGGGCGGCGGACGGGCATGGGCGCGGAGATCGACATTTATTCCTGTCAAATCAGTCTCATGGCAGAAAAATTCCGGAAATTTCGACTGACGGACTTGCAATCCGAGCGCAGCATCACCAGAATAAAAAGGGAACAATAACCGGGAGCGGCGTCCGGAGGCCGTGTCCCTTCGCGTCGGCGCCGGCGCGAAAAACCATGGACGGAACCGACAGGAGAGGTGCGTCCGGCTCGCGCGCGCGGGCGCACAGGCGCAATCAGGCGCGCGAACCGCGCCGCCGCGATACGCGCGCCGACGGGCGCAGGCGCCCGCGCACATAACGCGCGAATCAGGGTCCCGCCGCACCGGGGACCCGGGCGGCGGCGCCAACGCCGCCATCTGCAATGTTCGCCGCGTTCCGCGCGGCGGCGGGGAGAACGGACCGAAGACGGATCGAGAGGAGAGCCCGATGCCGAAAACGGGAAGCCGGGGAACCCGGACGGAATACCCGGCCCGAACGGATGGCTGCATGCCCGAACCCGGCTGCAGGATGTGAGCCGGTTCGCATGGCCGGCCATGACAAAACATGACATGCCGCAGCCGGAACATGACAAAACATGACATTTCGAGCGTCAGGCCAACTGGTGCGGGGGGTAGCGGGTGAAAGTCCTGCGGAACGAAGGAGCAGCCGACCGCGTTCCGCCGCGAGCCGCGCGTTGCCGGTCGTGAGGCCGGTGACGGAAGCATCGGCGGCGGCGCATGCGGGCGGGGTTATCGAGCGCCGAAAACTTGCAATCCGGAGCGCCGGGACGGTGGAATGCGTCGAAGGCCGCATCGTCCGCATCGCCCGCACCGCGGAATGGCGAGGCGCGGCGTCGTTGACATGCGGGCGGCGCGCCGCCATCAAGCGGGGCGCAGGAGAGGCGGAGGGACGGACCCATGCAGGACGGCGATCTCTACGAGATTTACGCGGTCAAATACGGCGAGGTGGCCGACCGCGCCATGAGCGAGAACATGATCGGCGGAGACCCGCACGACATGTCCGGCCAGCTCGATTTCTATGTCTGGGCCGTGGTCGGGCGCTCGCGGACCTTCATCGTCGATACCGGCTTCAACCACGAGACGGCGGCGGAGCGGAACCGGAAGCTGCAGCGCCTGCCGAAGGAAGGCCTGGCGCTGGTCGGCGTCGATGCGGGCGCGGTCCGCGACGTGATCGTGACCCACATGCATTACGACCATGCCGGCACGCTCTCGGACTTCCCGAACGCCCGCTTCCACCTCCAGGCGCAGGAGATGGAATACGCCACCGGGCCCTGCATGTGCCACGAGGTCATCAAGGCGCCCTACCATGTGGAAGACGTCTGCACGATGGTGCGCAAGCTGTATGCGGGCGAGCTGACCTTCCATGACGGCGACGCGCAGCTCGCGCCCGGCATTTCCGTCCACCATATCGGCGGCCACGCCAAGGGGCTGATGAGCGTGCGCGTCGAGACCCGGCGCGGGCCGGTGGTGCTGGCCTCGGACGCGGCGCATTTCTACGCCAATCTGGAGCAGCGACGGCCGTTCCCGATCGTCTACAACGTCGCCGACCTGCTGGCGGGCTTCGACCGGCTGGAGGCGCTGGCGGGCGCGCCGGATCGGGTGGTGCCGGGCCACGATCCGCGCGTGCTGCACCGCTACCCCGCCGCGTCCGACGAGCTGAAGGGCATCGCCGCGCGCCTCGACGCCGAGCCCGCCTGAGCCTTGCGCCTCGGCGTCCTGGACCAGTCGATCGCGGCGGAGGGCCGCCCGCAGGGCGAGGCGATCCGCAACACGGTCGCGCTCGCCGAGCATTGCGAGCGGCTCGGCTATGACCGCTTCTGGGTCTCGGAGCACCACAACCACCCGACCATCGTCGGGACGGCGCCGGAAATCCTGGTGGCCGGCATGGCGGCGCGGACCTCGCGCATCCGCATCGGCAGCGCCGGGGTGATGCTGCCGCATTACGCGCCCTTCAAGGTCGCCGAGCAATTCCGGGTGCTGGACGCGCTGGCGCCGGGGCGGATCGACCTCGGGCTCGGCCGCGCGCCGGGCTCGGACGGGCTGACCGCCTTCGCGCTCAATCCGCGCGCCAATGAGCGCCCGGCGGAGTTTCCCGCCGACATCCGCGACCTGCAGGCCTGGCTCAAGGCGGAGCCGCTGCCGGAGGGGCACCCGTTCGCGAGGCTCGGCGCCTTCCCGCAGGGGGAGACCGCGCCGCAGATCTGGCTGCTCGGCTCGTCCAATTACGGCGCGCAGGTGGCGGCCTGGTTCGGCCTGCCCTACGCCTTCGCCTGGTTCTTCACCGACGGGCGCGGGGCGAGGGAGGCGCTCGGCCTCTACCGCGAGCACTACAAGCCGAGCGCGGACTGGCCGGAGCCGCATTCGGCCATCTGCGTGTGGGCGCTGGCGGCGGACAGCGATGAGGAAGCGCAATACCATTTCGGCCCGCGCCTGCGCTGGCGGCTCGGCCGCGACCGGGGCGTGTTCCTGCCGCTGGAGTCGGCGGAAAAGGCCGCTTCCTGGGAATACAGCGACGGCGAGGCCGCGCGGCTCGCCCGCTTTCGCGAGCAGGCCATTGTCGGCCGGCCGGAACCGGTCGCCGGGCGCATCAGGGCCATCGGCGAAGAGCTCGGCGTGGACGAGGTCGCCATCGTCACCTGGACGCATGACGAGGCGCCCCGGCGGCGCAGCTACGAACTGATCGCCCGCGCCTGGGGCCTCGCGCCGGGCTAACCCGCCGCGCGCCGGGCGAGGTTCAGCAGGTCCGCAAGGTCGAGGATCCGCGCAACCCACGGCTCGCGCGGGTTGAAGCCGGGGCCGGGCTCGCCCAGCAGCCGTTCCTCGAGCGCGTCCAGCAGGCGGTTCAGCCGGCGGTCATGGAGGCCGAGCCGCGCCTGCACCGGGTCGGCCGCCACGCCGGCGAAGGCGGTCAGCATGGCCGGCAGCAGCACCAGCGCGCCGGTGAGGCCGGCCATGGCGGCAGTCGAGGCCTTGGCCGGGAACAGGCCGTACCAGAGCCCGCCCGCCGCCGCGCCGAGCGGGAAGCTCGCGATCGCCGCCTGCTGGGCCAGCGCCTGCGCCGCAACGGGGCCGAGCGAGAGCGCCCCCGGCGTCCATTGCCGGAAGGCCGCCGCGCCGATGCCGGCGGAGACGAGCGAGCCGGCAAGCTCCGCGACCGCAAGGCGCGCCTCGCCGTAACGCCCCGCCGCCTGCTCCGCCCAGATGCGGAAACCGGGCGCGGCCGCGGCCGAGGAGAGCTGCTCCAGCAGGGCGCCGACCGCCGGGTCGCGCGCGATCTCCCCGGCGAGCGCGTCCCGCTCCGAGCTTCGTCCGGGCTGGGCGTAGGGCAGCTCCAGCAGCTCCGTGAACAGCCGCCATTCGACCTCGCGCGCGACATCGGTGGCGAACAGCTTGCGGCCCCGGCGCAACCGGGCGGCAATCGGTTCGCGCCCGCCGCGCTCCGCCAGCCGGGCGGCGGCTTCCAGGACGAGGTTGGGGCCGGCGAGCGCCATGTTGGCGGGCGCGCGCAAGAGATCGAGCCCGACCGCCCGGCGGTGCAATTCGAGCGCCCCCCGCAGCCGGAAATTGCGCTGCACGAAGCCGGGCGCCATCTCCCGGCGGCGGCGGATATAGCGTGTGACGGCGCGGCGCACCGCCGCATCGGCCTCCTCCGGCCCGAGATATGGCGCAAGCCCGGCCATTGGCCGAATATGGGGCGGCCGGACCGGGAAAGGGAGACCGGCCTTGAAGACGGACAGTTTCGCCCCGCCCGGCGCCGAGCTCTGCGTCAGGCTGGGCCCGAATCCGAAGGAGGGGCGCGACCTGGTCGTCGGCGACCTGCACGGCCATTTCCCGACGCTTCGCCGCGCGCTGGCCGAGCTCGAAGTCGACCGGCGCGACCGCCTGATCTCGCTCGGCGACCTGATCGACCGCGGGCCGGAATCGGTTCAGGCCAGGGCCTGGATCGAAGGCAGGGACCCCGCGGCGCGCTTCGATCTGGTGCTCAGGGGCAATCACGAGCAGCTGATGCTGGAGGCGCTGCGCGAATTCCTCGGGGAAGGACCGCGGGGCGCCTCCTTCATGGAGGCCTGGCGGCTCTGGCAGGTGAACGGAGGCGGCTGGTGGAACCTCCACGGCATCGGCGAAAGCGCCCGCGCCTGGATGGACGCCCTCGCATCCCTGCCCTTCACGGCGCGGGTGGACACCCGGTCCGGCCCGGTCGGCATCGTGCACGCCTGCCCCGTGCATCGGCGCTGGCGGGACCTCGAGGACTCGGTCCGCGGAGACGGGCCGGACGACGGGCTGACCCGCACAAGGGCGCTCTGGAGCCGCGTCTATCACGGCTGGGTGCAGCGCGAGATCGGGGAGGCGGGCGGTGAATATCTGGGGCCGGTCGAGGGCGTCCGCGCCGTCCTCACCGGCCACACTTCCACAACCGGGCCGCGCTGGACCGAGAATATCCTCGGCATCGACACCGGGGTCCATATCGACCGGCCCGGCTTCGGCCGCCTGACGATCGCGCGGATCGACGGGAAGGAGATAGAGACGTTCTCGTTCGAGCGCTGAGGCCGGTCAGAGAGAGCGGATGTAGTAGATCAGGTCGAGCTCCGGCGGCGCGGTGCCGGCCTGGCTCAGCATGTCGTGCACCTGGCCGCGGTGGTGGGTCTCGTGGTTGAAGAGATGGGTGAACACAAGCCGCAGCGGGGTGCGGAACGGCGTGCCGGCGAGATTGCTGTAGGCGAGGTCGCCCGCCAGCCGGTCCTCGGTCATCGCGGCGAGGACGCGGTCGATGCGGTCGTCTTCGGCGTCCCGCGCGCGGCGCAGCTCGTCGAAATCGTCGAACAGCACGGTGTCGAGCGGGGT
>JAJEAZ010000362.1 GCA_022824105.1 Alphaproteobacteria bacterium | reverse complement strand
GGGGCCGAGGCGGCGCTTGTCCTCGTCGAAGATCACGATTTCGGCGTTCCGCATCACCGGGCCGACCGTGCCCGGCCGCCGGAGCCACTCCTCGGAATCGCACCAGGTCACCATGCCGGTCTCGGTCGAGCCGTAATATTCGACCAGCACCGGCCCCCACCATTCGATCATCGCCCGCTTGACGTCCGGGGCGCAGGGCGCGCCCGCATGGATGACGCGCCGCAGCGAGGAGAGGTCGTAGCGCGCCCGCACCGCCTCCGGCAGCTTGAGGAGGCGCACGAACATGATCGGCGCCATGAAGGCGTGGCCGATCCGGTGCTCCTCGACCAGCGCCAGGAAACGCTCGGCGTCGAAGCGCCCCATGAGCACCAGATGGCCGCCGGCGAGCCGCGTCATCATGGCGTGGTTGTTGGGCGCGGCGTGGTAGAGCGGCGCGGTGACGGCCGAGACCATGCCGGGATGCAGGCCGTAGATCTCGGCGAGGAAGGCCGCAATGGTGTCGCGCTGCGCCTGCGTCGCCGGCCGGCGGCGCACGCCCTTGGGCCGGCCGGTCGTGCCGGAGGTGTACATCATCGAGCCCGGCGGATCGAGCGGCGGCCCCGCCCAGGGCTCATGCGCCGCCAGCCAGTCCGGCCAGTCCGTGAGCGGGATTGCCGGTATTTCCAGCGCGCCCAGCGGGGCCAGCAAATGCGGATGCCCGACCAGCGCCTTGACGCCGCTGTCGGCGAGGATGTAGCGGACCTCGTCGGGCGCAAGGTGCCAGTTGACCGGCACGGCATAGGCCCCGAGCAAGCCGGCTGCATCGGTCACCGTGAACACTGCGGCATCGTTATGGAGCAGCCAGGCGACCGCATCGCCGGGGCCGACGCCGAGCCCCGCGAAGCCGGTCGCCGCGCGCGCCGCCCTCTCCGCCATTTCCATCCCGTCGACAACGCTGTCGTCCAGCCTCACCCAGCCGTCGGTCATCGTCTTCCGCTCCCCCTCTCGGTCCTTCCAGCGCTTGTGGAACCGGAGCCGGTCTTCCGGCGCGTCACGCCCCCGGCGGCACGTCCAGCGTCGGGTTGCGGTCGAAAAAGCCGTCGGCCTCCAGCCGGAAACCGGTGCGCGCCACGGGCTGGACCGGCCAGTCCTCGAGGCGCGGCAGGTGCAGCAGGCCGAATGTGTGCCAGAGCACGATGTCGGCATCCTCGATCGACCGGCCCTGCCCGACCCAGCTTGCGATGGTCTCGGAGCCGTCGCTCTGGTTGACGAAACGCCCGGCCGGGAAACGCTCGTCCGCGTCGTAGGGCGTGCACCAGAGATGGTTGAAGATGAAGGCCGCGCGCTTCGCCATCATGGTCCCGGCATGGAACCAGGGCCGGAGCATGCCGTTCGAGTGCAGGCGGTAGGCCGTCGGCCGGCCGAGCGCGTTGGCCGCCGCGGCGCTCTCCACCTTCCAGAACCGTTCGGTGTCGGCATTGCGGGTCCGGCCGGTCTCGGTCTTCAGCACGGTCCGCTCCGCCCGGAAGGCGTTGCCGTTCGGGTTCCCCTCGCCCATCGGCGGCTGCACCACATTCATCTCGACCAGCCGGTTGGCGTCGCCGTCCACCGCCATGTCGAGGCGGGCGCAGAACAGGTGCTGGTGGTTGGGCGCGGTGACGCCGGGCATGACCTCGGTGCCGTAATCCGTCCCCGAAACCGCGTTCAGGCCCTGGGTGTTCATGATGCCGGTCGCCTTCACGTCCAGTTCCAGCGTCCCGTCCATGTGGAAGACCCAGTAGAAGCCGTATTCGTAATTGCCGACCGTCGCGATCATGGAGACCAGCAGCCGGCGCGCCCGCCGGTGCTCCATCTCGTCGGTCATGTAGTCGGTGTGCTTCCAGAGCATCCCGTCATCTTCCTCGTGCAGGCAGATGGCGTTCTCGACCTCCACCGGCTCGCCCGAAGTCACCGTGTACACGCCGTCGAAATAGTGGATATGGCCGCGGCAGTCGCAGCCGAGCTTCAGCGGGTTGGCCACCTGGCCGAGGCCGTATTCGCCGACGTCGAAGGCGTTCTTGCGGTAGTTGTTGAAGGAGGGGTCGCCATAGGGCACGACCATTTCCGCGATCGAGGCGCGCCAGATCAGCGGGCGCCAGGGCGCCTTCTCGCCGCCGCGCACCCGGATATCGTTGAGCACAAGCCCCTCGCGCGGATGGAACTCGACATGGAAGCGCCAATTGGCCCAGGTGACGACCCGATCCTCTACGGTGAAGGAGGGGCCGTCCGGCTGCGCGATGTCGATGGGCTTGAGGTCGGCGCGCAGCATGTCCGCGATTTCCGGCCGCGCGGCCTGGTAGTTCGAGGACGCCGCCGGGACCTTGTGGACCTTCTGGTCGATGACCCGCAAGACCTCGACCCGGTTCAGGTCGAAGAGCACGTTCAGGCCCTCCACGGGGTGGGCGTAACCATTGTCCGCCGGATCGGAGCGCAGATAGACCAGGCAATGCACCAGCCGGCGGCCTTCCTCGTCCTCGAAGCCGAAATTGCCGGCCGAGAAGGGATCGACCTGGATGTTCGAAAGGTCGGTCACGCCGCGCCTTGCCATCGCCGCGATGAAGTCGGGATGCTGCGGCACGGTCTCGGCGCAGACCAGGAACTCATCGACATTGATCGCCGGCCGGGCGCCCGGCACCTCCACTGCCGATTCCACCCTGCCGCCGGCGAGGTCCACGATAAGCTCGCTTACGCTGTCGGCGGCCGTGTCATAGATGCTGACATAGGCCTTGCGGCTGCCGCCGGCGCTGCCGGCCGCGATCTCCGCCCGGCACTCGGCCTTGTCGGGGTAATGCAGGCGGATCGTTTCGAATTTCGTCGATCCGGTCCACCCGTCCCACGCCCGGACGATACCGCCGGCCGCCTCGATCTCGGCCGGCGTCAGCGCATTCAGCGGGTGGGTGCCGCGTTCGGTCGCCGGGGTATTGCTGCTGGTATTCGCCATCGATTCTGTCCTTCCCAGGCAGGCGTGCAAGCCGTCGGCCGGACGGGAGCAGGCCCGCGCAGCTTAACTGCCGGTGAAGACCGGGCGGCGCTTTTCCATGAAGGCGGTGCGGCCCTCGCGGTAGTCGGCGCTGTCGAAGCAGGCTTTCGCCAACGCCTCGATCAGGCCGGCCTCGCGCTCCTGCCGGTCGGCCATCACCTCGCGGATGGTGAGCTTGGAGGCGCGGATCGAGAGTGGCGCGTTCACCGCAAGCTGGGCCGCGTAGTCGCGCACATGGCCTTCCAGCTCTGCCGCCGGGAGCACCCGGTCGATCAGCCCGACGGCGTAGGCCTCCTCCGCCGGCAGCCGCCGGCCGGAGAACAGGATGTCCTTGGCGCGCGCCGGCCCCACCAGCCCCACCAGGCTGCGCACATTCTCGAAATTGTAGGCGATGCCGAGCCGGGCGGCGGGAATGCCGAACTCGGAGCCCTCGGCGGCGAAGCGCAGGTCGCAAGTCATGGCGATGCCGAGGCCGCCGCCCATGCAGAAGCCGCGGATCATGGCGATCACAGGCTTCTCCGCCGTTGCCAGGCGCTGGCGGCCGGCATCGGTCGCCGCGCTGTAACGCGCGGCGGCCGCGGCGTCGGCGCGGTTCTTCTCGAACTGCGAGATGTCGGCGCCGGAGACGAACGCCTTCTCGCCAGCGCCCTTCAGCACGATGACGCGCACCTCCGGGTCCGCCTCGAAATCGGCAAGGATGGCGTCCGCGCCCTGCCACATCTCCATGGTCATGGCGTTGCGCCGGGCCGGATTGTTGAAGGTCATCCAGCCGATGCCGGATTCCTTCTCGGCCAGCATTTTGCCATCGGCATATTCCATTCCGGCGCTCCTCGCCTGCGGGCTTCGCCGGGTATAACCCGGTCAGCCGGCGGCCGCATCCTCTTCGCGCCGGGTTTTCGCCACTTCCTTGATGCGGTCGAACTCCGCCTTGCGGCGCGCGATCTCCTCCGGCGGCACGAGGTCGATGTTGGAATAGTCGCGCTTCCAGGACGGGTCGTCCGACCAGCGGAGCGGGTTGCGCACCGTCGTGTCAGGTCCGGGCGCGCTCTCCAGCAGCCGGAGCGCGAGCGCCAGTGTCTCGCGCTGCGAGTCCGGGTCGTGCGGGCGCCCGGCCGGATTGCCGAGCGGGAAGTCGCTGAACAGGAAGCGCGGCACGCCCGCATGTTCCACGATGTCCCGGGCGCAGCCCATGACGACGGTCGAGATGCCGGCGGCTTCCAGTGCGCGTGCGGCCAGACTCACGGTCTGGTGGCACACCGGTCAGTTGGCGGCGAGAACGACCGCGTCGGCCCCGTCCTCCCGGCAGCGCGCCAGCAGCTCCGGCGCGTCCACCTCGATGGTCGCCGCGTGGCTGCGGTTGGTCGGCGCGCCGTGGAAGCGCGGCGCCACCTCCCCGATCCGGCCCTCATCGGCTGCCCTCCGGAGTTCACGGAGCGGGAACCAGCTGCCGATATCCTCGGCCGCGGTGTGGTCTCGGTCGATGGCGATATGGGAGATGCGCAGGTCCGGGTCCGTGGCGCTGTCGCCGGAATAGACGCTGTAGAACTTGGCCGCCGCATTGTAGGGCGCGCCGGGCCCCTGGTCGCCCTTGCCGGGCTGATAGGGCGCCGCTGTGGTAATCAGCGCGACCCGCGCCTCCACCAACGGCTTCGCGAGCGCCGCGAAGGGCGTCTCGACATAATGCGCCCACTCATAGGGCTTGCCGTAACCCAGCGTCTGGTAATAACGGCGGATACGGTCCAGATAGGGGATCGGCCGGTCCTCCGCCGGCGCGAAGCCGAAACGCCCGCTCATCGCTGTCCTCCCTGTCGCCGGATTGCGGTCATTCGCCGGGGGCCATGCCCTTGGCGGCAAGCTCCTCCAGCGCCTCCGGCGCCTTTTCGAGATGGCCGAGGCCCATGCCGCGCAGCACATGGTCGGCCTTGGTGTACTGGATCTTCGTGTAGGTGGTGAGCTCCACCCGGTTGCCCCAGGGGTCGAGGAAGTCGGTGAACGGCCCTTCGAGGAACGCGACGCCCATCTCCTCCAGCCGGCGGATAGCGAGCTCCTTGTCGTCCACGGCGATGCCGAAATGGCGATTGTCGTCGGGCCCCTGCCGCCGGCCGACCGAGAAGTTGATGAACTGGTCGCCGAAATAGACGAAGGCGGCCTTCTCGCTCTGCCGCGCGATCTCGAGTTCAAGGAACCCGCTGTAAAAGTCCAGCGCTTCCCGGATGTCGCCCACTTCGAGCGCGACATGGTTGATGCCGACTGGTACCGCCTTGCCCGTCATCGTTCCGCCTCCATATTCCGCCGCCGCAGTCAGCCCGGCCCGAACATCGGCTCGCCGGGCTCCGGCATTTCCGCCGTCAGCACATTCTCGCTGAGCGAGTTGGTGATGAACAGCGTGCGCCCCTCCGGCCCGCCATAGGCGACATTGGTCGTGAGCAGGCCGCCGTCGCAGGCGACCGCCCGGTGGGTCGGCAGGCCGGCCGCCGACCAGAGCCAGACCTGCCCGCCGCCGGCGTGCGCAACGGCGAGATTGCCGGCCCGGTCCACCGCCATGCCGTCCGGCCCCATGCCGCCGATCAGCCGGCAGAAGAGGCCGACGCGGTGCACCGTGCCGTCCTCGCGGAACGGCACCCGCCAGACGGCATTGTCCCGCGTCACGGCCACATAGAGCTCCGTCTCCGCCGGGTTCATGACGAGGCCGTTCGGGCTCGGCGCATTGGAGACCAGGCAGTCGAGCTCGCCGGAGGCGGACAGCCGGAAGACGCGCCCCGTCGGGTCGTGCAGGCCGCTCGTTCCCTGGTCGGTGAAGTAGAGGTCGCCGTTCGATGCGAAGAAGAGATCGTTCAGCCCCTTGTAGCCGGGCAGGCGGTCGGGACCGAGGAAGGTCTCGACCCGGCCGTTCACGGGATCGACCACCATCACCCCATTCTGCCGGTCGGCGACGAACAGCCGCCCGTCGCGGTGCAGCTTCATGCCGTTCGGGTGGCCGTCATACTGCGCGGTTACCGACCAGCCGCCGTCGGGCGCAAGCTTCAGGATGCGCCCGAAGGCGATGTCCACCATGTAGAGATTGCCGTCGCCGTCGAAGGCCGGCCCCTCCAGGAAGGAGCCGACCCGGTGGCCGCGGAAGATCTCGCGGGTGAAGGCGCTCTCCCGGTCCGTAATGCGGAACTCGTCCGGCAGGGCGGCGTGGATGCGGGTCTCGATGACTTGCGGTTCGGGGACCATGGGCGGGGCTCAGACCTTCTCGAGTTTCTGCAGCGTGCGCAGCCAGCCGGGCCGGGGTTCGTCCCCGAAGCTCGCCGGCCAGTTGGTGTAGGCGACCTCGCCGACATAGATGTCGCCCCGGCTGTCCACGGCGACGCCGTGCGGGGCCAGGAATTTGCCCGGCTCCAGCCCCGCCCCGTCCTCGCCACCGAGCCGGGCCACCAGCTCGCCCTCATTGGTCACGATGGACAGGCGGGGGCCGAGATTGGGGTGGTGGCGGTTGACGGCCATGCCCGGCCCGAGCTCGCCGATGAAGCAGTGCGGACAGGAGCCGCGCGGCATGTAGAGGCCGCAGGGCCGGTGGAGATTGTTCCACTGCGCCTCGTAGCGGCCCTCCGTGTCGAACACCTGGACGCGGTGGTTCTCGCGGTCGGCGACATAGATCCAGCCATCGTCGTCAGCGGTGATGTTGTGGACGATGTTGAACTGGCCGGGGCCGGAGCCGCTCTCGCCCCAGCTTTTCACCAGCCTGCCGTCGGGCGTGTATTTGTGGACGCAGGCATTGCCGTAGCCGTCGGTGACGAACAGGTGCCCGTCCGGCGAGATTGCGGTGTGGGTGCAGCGGTGGAACGGCTCGCCGCTCATGAAGGGCGCCGGCGTGCCGGGCGTGCCCAGGGTCATCAGCACCTTGCCCTCCGGCGTGCAGCGCCTGACGGTGTGGTTGCCGTCGTCGGTGAGGTAGAGCGTCTCGTCCGGGCCGACATGGACGCCGTGGGCGCGCGGATACTCGCCCTCGCCCCAGGAGCGCAGGAAGTTGCCGTCGCGGTCGAAGACGATCATCGGGTGCTCGCCGCGGTTGAACACATAGACCTGGTCCTTGCTGTCAACCGCCACCGCGGCGACATCGCGGAACTCCCATCCCTCGGGCAGCTTCGCCCAGTCCTCGACGACCCTGTAACGATGCTCGCCGCTGCCCAGAATGACCGACATGACGCCCTCTCCTGCCTCCAGTACGAGCCGCGATTGTCCTCCGCCCGCCCCGGCCCGGCAAGCGGGAAGGACGAAATGACAATGCGGTAGCTGTCCCTGCCATCGGGATGGTCTATTCTTGCCGCTATGACCGTTGCGAGGCGCGAAAGGAAACGCATGATCGTTGACGTCGCACCTGTTTCCTCCCGACCCCAGAGAACGGCCGGCTCTCCGTCGCGGCTGCAAGGGCGGGTAGCATCAATCGGCTCGTCAGTAGCCGAATGGAACGGAGGCCAGTGTCTTGAGGTCTTGCTGCCTGCAGAGTGGCTCTCTCTGGACGACCCCCAACGAGCCATTCCAGCGTTCGCCCGCGACCCGGGCATGACAAAGCAGATTGAGGAGCAGCTCGGCAAGGTCCCAACCCGGCATACAATTTATCAAGGAGACGCCCGCGACCAGGGTCGCGTTCCGCGAGAGTCGGTTCATTTGGTGGTTACGTCCCCGCCTTACTGGACCCTCAAGGAATATCCTGAATGCCCGGGCCAACTAGGTTGGACGAAAGACTACGGGGCCTTTTTGGAACAGCTAGCCGAGGTTTGGAAATCTTGCTTCGATGCGCTCGTGCCTGGCGGGCGGCTCGTTTGCGTCGTCGGAGATGTGTGCCTTTCCCGAAGACAGAACGGAGGGCGGCACATGGTGGTACCGCTCCATGCCTCCATTCAGGAGCAGTGTCGCAGCATAGGCTTCGACAATTTGGCTCCTATCATTTGGCATAAAATCGCCAACGCAAAGCGCGAAGCAAAGGGTTCAAGAGGCTCGTTCCTTGGGAAACCTTACGAGCCAAATTCTGTTATCAAAAACGATATTGAATTTGTCCTCATGCTGCGCAAGCCGGGTGGCTACCGAAGCCCATCGCTTGCGGCACGAATTCTGAGCGTCATTCCAAAAGATAGGCATGAGCGGTGGTTCCAGCAAATATGGAACGGACCGGGTGGCGCTTCCACTCGACAGCATCCTGCTCCGTACCCTTTAGAAATTGCCGAGCGCCTCGTGCGCATGTTCAGTTTCGCCGGTGATACGGTATTGGATCCATTCGCGGGCACTGCGACAACGCTTGTGGCAGCTGGAAAATGGGGACGTAACAGCATCGGGGTCGAGATTGAACCTTCCTACGTCGACACTGCAGAGAAACGCCTCGCTCACGAGGCGAATGTGATTGTCCAACGGTGACACAGAGATGCCTCTAGAGGTTCAGGACGCCATTGATGATCTATACCGGATAGCGGTGACGGAAGGGCGAACTCAATCCCCAATCCGCCTTAATTGTCTCGCAGAATTTTGTGTGCAAGAGCTGGTAAAGCGCGGCCTGTCTGGTGTCCGCACGGAAATAGATATTCCCGGTGCCGGGCGAACCAAGCGTTGGGACGTCGGTTGGGAATATGACGGCAAAGTAAGGCTGGGCATCACATTGAAGTCATTGTTGAAGAACTTACGAGGGACCGTACCAAACCGTATTGATGACCTGATGGGCGAGGTTGCCAACGTCCAGCTTCATTCGCCGGAGATTGCAGTCGGTTACATCATGGTTTTTGACAGCGGTCAGGATGCTTTCTCCCCAAAACACGGGGCGACATGGAGCGAATTGTTTCGATCCTTTGTTGAGAAGCTCTCAGGCCGGGCTTCGCCATCGTGGGCGCCCGGCATGATTGAGGCGAATATCGTCGTTGAGGTGGACTTTCGAGAAGGCCCGGTTTTGCTTTCCGATGTTGGGGACTTCGATCAGTTCTTCGACCAAATCGTTGAGGAAACCAAGGTCCGCAACCCGGGTGCGTTCTTGTAGAAGTGTGCGGGCCGTATTGTGCCTCCTACCGCCGCCCCCGGAAGAACGCCGTCAGCAGGGCGGCGGCTTCGGCTTCCATGAGGCCGCCCACGACCTCGGGGCGGTGCAGGCAGGTCTCGCGGTCGAAGATGCGCGCGCCGTGGTCCACGCCGCCGCCCTTCGGGTCCCAGGCGCCGAAGACGAGGCGGGCGATCCGGGCATGGGCCACCGCCTGCGCGCACATCGCGCAGGGCTCCAGCGTGACCACCAGCGTGCAGCCGTCGAGGCGGGGCCGGCCGAGTTCGGCCGCGCCCCGGCGCAGCGCCAGCATCTCGGCGTGCGCCGTCGGGTCGACGCTTGCCTCGACCTCGTTATGCGCCTCCGCCAGCGCCCGGCCGTCCGGGCCCAGCAGCACCGCGCCCACCGGCGCATCGGCGGGAACGCGGGCCGCGGCCGCCTCCGCCAGCGCGAGCGCCCGTTGCATTGCTGCGTGAAGCGTGTAGACGGGCGCCATGGCGCGCCTTCCAGTCATCGGCCTTACCGTCGACCGGGAACCCGCCGGCGGCTATTCCAGCCTGCCGTGGTATGCGCTGCGCTGCAACTATGCGGGCGCGGTGAGCGCGGCGGGCGGCATTCCCCTGCTGCTGCCGCACGAGACGGCCCATGCCGACGCCTATCTCGACCGCATCGACGGGCTGCTGGTCACGGGCGGGGCCTTCGATGTGGACCCGGCGCTGTTCGGCGCGGCGGAACGCCACGAGGCCGTCTCGCTGAAGCCCGGCCGCACCGATTTCGAGCTCGCCATGGTCGAGGGCGCGCTCGCCCGCGACATGCCGGTGCTCGGCATTTGCGGCGGCCAGCAATTGCTGCATGTGGCGCTCGGCGGGCGGCTGATCCAGCACATTCCGGACGAGGTGCCGGGCGCGCTCGCCCACGAGCAGCCCAATCCGCGCACCGAGCCC
>JAJEAZ010000341.1 GCA_022824105.1 Alphaproteobacteria bacterium | reverse complement strand
ACCAGCTCGGCATAGCGGCCGTCGGCGGTGGTCAGACTCTTCAAGGCGCGCTCC
Source organism: Alphaproteobacteria bacterium (assembly GCA_022824105.1). Classification (GTDB taxonomy): domain Bacteria; phylum Pseudomonadota; class Alphaproteobacteria; order Bin95; family Bin95; genus Bin95. The sequence goes on along the minus strand of JAJEAZ010000341.1, from coordinate 5,835 downwards.
ATGCCGGGATCGCAATGTATGCGCTTCTCCTGCTTCAAGAGCTCGACCGACTCGTCCTTCTGGGCGAGGAAGATCACCCAGTCGGAGTTCTCCCAGGCCGCCCGTGCCGCCGGGTTGGCGGAGTAGTCGTTGACCGACTGTGTGCCGGTAATCAGCGCGCCGCGATACTTGCGGGCGCGCCTGGCGGCGCCTTCGAGGAAGGCGCGGCTGTCCTCGCCGGAGAGCAGGTCCCAGGCCTCGTCGATGACGATCGCTTTCGCCCGCGTCCGCGGGCCATGATACATGCGCTGGGTGGAGAGGAAGACCACCAGCATCAGCACGACGGCCTGGACGTCGCCCCGTCCCTTGAGCTCGGCGAGTTCGAACACGGTGAGCGCCCGGTCGAGCGCCGGAGTATGCGAGCCGGCGAAGAGCCGCCCCATCGCCCCGCCCGGACACCAGGGGCCGAGCGCGGTCGCCATGTCCTTCGCCCGGCGGTCGTCGCGCTGTTCGAGGTTCTTCCTGACCGTGCCGAGATCGGCTTCGTTGCCGCCCTCGTCCCAGGCCTGCGCAATGGCCTCGGCGATCAGCGCGGCCTCGATATCGTCGATGGAGCCCCTTCGCCTTGCCATGCGGCCGATGACGCCGGCCAGCATGGCGAAGCACTCCTCGCGGTAGTCGCCGTCATGCTCCGCCGTCCCGGCGTCGATCATCGCGAACGGGTTGAGCGTCGCGGCGTCTTTCCCGAACGCGATGAACGCGCCGTCGAGCGCCTCGGCGGTGTGCTGGAACGAGCGTCCGTCGTCGATCACCACGGCCTCGCCGCCGGCGCCGACCAGGCCCGTCACCAGCTCCTGCATCAGCACCGACTTGCCCGAGCCCGACTTGCCCGTCACCGCCACGTTGTAGTTGCCGGCCTCGTTGGCAAACGGCGACCAGCAGGCCGGCTGGCCCCGGCGGCCGATGAGTAAAAGGGCAGGCGGGTTGTCGGGACTGGCGGGCCCGGGGGGCACGTTGCCCTGTCCGCGCCATTCGCCGTGCAGCGGCGCGAGGTTGACGGCGGACGAGGTCAGCAGGGTCTTCATGCGGCCCATGCGTTCGAGATCGGCGTCGAGGCCGCCGGCGGACGCCATCGGGAGACACGCCAGCCAGGAGGGCAGTTGCATGTAGCGCTCGGCCCCGACGCGCCAGCCCTGGCCGTGATAGATGGCGCGAATCGCCTGCTCGGCCTCGTCGAGGGCATCCAGCGGCGCATAGACAGCTGCCAGATAACAGGCGCGGACCAGCCGTTCGCCGTCCTTGAGCCGTTCGGTGACGGTCTGCCAGTCGCGCGCCTTCTCGGGCAGGCCGGGGAGATAGCGGGCAATGCCGGTGCCGGCCTGTTGCGTCGCCCGTGCCGCCTTGAGGAAGGCCCGCTCGCCCGAGGCGGCGTCGCCGGTGGTTACGGTGAGGCAGGTCAGCACCGGACAGCCGGGCTGGAGGAAGTCGCGGTGGAAATCGCCGATGAGCGCATTGCCGCGCCAGCCCGGCCAGACCTCGGGGAAGGCGAGCGCCGAGAGCACCCGCACCGCCACGTCCTCTCCTTCCGCATCGTGGAAGGCGAGGCCGCGCGGGGTCACGGTCAGCGCCCGGCCGGGCGCGACGCACTGCTCGTGCAGCGGATCGCGGGGCGCCCAGCGGCGGACCGGGCGTTCGGTCGCGCCGTCATGGCACCCGGCAATGTCGGGGGCAACCAGTTCGGCGGTGAGCGACAGCAGCCCGTCCGGCTCCAGCCTCCGTGCCGCTGCGCCGGCGGAGGCGAGGGTGCCTTCGAGCGCCCTCCGGAAGGCGCCGAGCGCGGTCTCGGCGGCCGGGCCCGGCCCGCCGGCGAGGCAGGCGGTGACGAACACCCGGTAGTCGGAGAGGGTGAAGGGCGGGCCGCCCTCGTGCAGCCTGCGCCAGCCGCCGGGTGCCAGCAGGTCGGCGCGGCGCCCGCCCATCCGGGCGAGCGCATCGCCGTCGTCTGCATTGCCCCCGAGGCGCGGTTCGGCCCAGGCGCGGAAGGCGGCGCCGAAGCGCGGGCTTGCCCAGTGGAGAACCTGGATCGTGCAGCGCTCGGGCGCGGCGTCGGCCAGCGTGCCGGCGAGCGCGCCCAGGGTCTCGGCGTCGATCCCGGCGAAAGGCGGCAGCTCCAGCACGAAGCCGACCGAGCCCGCATTGATGTAGAACTCGCTCGACTCGTCGAAGGCGCGCCAGGGCAACAGGGAATGCAGCGCGGCCGGCATGGCGGGCGGCGTCCACGGCCCCGGCGCCTCCGGGCCCTCGAACAGTTCGAGCAGGCGGCCCACCGCCGTGTTTGGGGACAGGCTCAATTCAGCCTCCAGCCGGCCGGCTCCAGCACGACCCGGACATGGGACGCCTCGCGGTAGATGCCCTGGCCATCGACGAAGGGCGCGATCCAGATGCGCGCCACCGTCTCGCCGGTGCGCAGATCGTCGGTGTTCGTGCCGGACGACCGGGAGGCGGCGGGTGTCCCGGCGTCGCTTTCCTGCTTGTCGGCTGACGGCTTGGACGCCATCTCACCCCCGACGCCGTCCATCGATGGGCGAGCCTCCCGGGCGGGGCGCTCGCCGTCCTCGGTCTCCGCTCCGAACAGCCGCGCGAGCCATCCGAAGGGATCGATGCCGCAGTCCGCCTCGCAGGAGAGGGTTGCCGCCGGCGCCTGCCCCGGCCCCCGAGCCGGGGACGCAGCAGTCCGGTCCGCGCGCTCCGCGTCCCATTCGCGGGGCAGCAGCCGGATCGGCTGTCCGGGCGTCCCTGCTGGCGCGGCATCCGTCTTCGGCACCGCCGGATCGGCGGCGGCGACGCTGGCGCAGGACCCGCCCGCCGCCAGCGGACACTGCCAGTCATCGCCGACATGGCCCGACGAACAGCCCGCCAGCAGCAGCGCGGCAAACGCGGCAACCGATATCGCCGTCCTGCGCGGCGCGTATTTCGTCCTTGCGCTCATCTCACTTGCCTCCCTTGCCGGATTGCGTCTGCCGGGGCTGCACGGCGCGGCCGTCTATGCGGGCGCCTTCGAGGAACACCAGCGTCACCTTCGTGCCGGCCTGGAGCTGGATCACCGGCTGGTACTGCTCGGCGCGGCGGATCATGTAGTCGGCCACCTTCTGACCGGCCGAGGACGCGCCCGCCCCGAGACCGGCCCGGCCGATATCGCCGAGCGCGGTGTTGGCGACCGCGGCGCCGCCCGCGCCCGTGGCCACCGCCTGGGGCTGGAAGGCCTGGCTGACGCCCTGGCCGACGCCGGAGACCATGCCGGCGAGAAAGGCCTTCTCGACCAGCGCGCCCTCGCGGCTCACCACCGGCCCGCGCACCCCGGTCTTGCCGGAACCGGCGACGAAGCCCGCCACCGGGGTCTCGACCACCGTGCCCGGCTTCGGCCCGGCGCAGGTCATGGTCTGGAAGCGCACATAGACCTTCTCCGAGGAGAGATCGCCATGGGCGGCGCCCGTCACCGTGCAGCCGTCGACATCGACCTTGAGGGCCATGCCGTCCTCCGCAGCCGTCCAGGCGGGGCCGGTAATGCGCATCAGCACCGGGCGGGGATCGCCCTGGGAGGAGATGCCGGCCGAGGCGTCGACGCCGGCCAGCACGACGGCTTCGGCATGGGCGCCCGCCGGCAGCCAGGCGCCGACCGGCTTCGCTACCGAATCGGCCACCAGTTCCGGACCGCTGCGATGCGTTCCTGCCAAGGACTGCGGTTCGCCATCGAGCTCGAAGGTCTCGATGGTGAGGACGCCCGGCTGCGTCTGCCTGCCGCCATCGCTCGAAGGCGTCGAGGACAGGGGCTCGAAATACGACCCTCCGGCATTGCCGCCGCCCGGCGCCGCCTCCGGGCCTCCACCCTGAAGGCGGCGTTCGAGATCGGCGATCATCGCAGCCTGCCGGTCGATGACGGCGCGGGCATTGTCGGCGTCCTGTTCCAGCCTCGCCCTGAGCTCGGCATTGCGGTCGCGGACCGTCCGCGCCTCGCGTTCGATCTCGTTGAGCCGCCGCTCCATGCCGCCGAGCCGGGCTTCGGAGCGCCGGGTCCAGACCTTCTCGGCCATGTCGGGCTCGACGATGCCGGCCTCGATGCCGCTGCGGGGCGCGGGAGCCTTGCCGCCGCCCGCGCCCATCCAGAGCGCCACCGCGGCCAGCCCCGCCGCCGCCAGCACCGAGAACAGCAGCAGCTGGCGCCTACGCACCGCCGCGGCGTCCTGCGGCGCGGTCATCGCGGCTCTCCCGCGTCGGCCGTATCCATGACCGCCACGGTGAGGCGCCCGCCTCTGGGGCCGCTGCCGGGTTCGGCAAGCCAGAGTGCTGCGACGCGGCCGAGGCCCGCCATGGTCCCGGCGAGGCCCGCTGCATCCGGCGTGCCGGCGGACGGGAGGGGATCCGCTTCCAGCACGAACGCCCGGAAGCGCGGGCCCCGCCAGGTCTCGATGAGCGTGAGGCCGGCGGCGGGCGACCCGCCGCCGGCATGGATGCCGTAGCCCGGCAGCGCCTCCCGCCTCGCCACGGCGCGCACCAGCCCCACCAGCGCCGCGATGCGTGCGTTCTTCGGGCCGGCTGTATCGGCAGCATCCGTTGGGACGCCCGGCAGCGCCTCGGCATTGCGGATCAGGATCTGCGCCGCCTCCCGGTCGGAGGCCGTGAGCGTCAGCCGGTAGGTGAAGCCCTTCTCCGTGCCGACGAAGAGGCTTGCCTCCGCGTGCCGGCCGCCCTTCCCGAGGTCCGTCCCGACCAATCGCAGGTAGAGATCGCCGGTGGCGGCGTCGTGCTCGACCGCGAACCCGTCCCGCGCGCGCACCACCCGGACCGCCCGGTCGCCCATGAGCGCGATGCGGTTGACCTCCGTCGAAGAGACCTCCGCGGACAACTCGGCATGGTCGACCGCATCCAGAAGCTGCATCGCGGCCGCGGGGGCCGGGAGGCTGAGCGAAAGCCCGCAGGCAATCAGAGCCGCCAGGACTCCGCGCCGGCGTCCTCTGTGTTGTCCAATGGAACCGGAAGCGGTTGCTGCCGTCATCATTCTCAATCCTCCATCTGTTCGAAGCGCAGCAGGCCGATGCGGCCGGCATCGAGGCGGAAGGCGAGCCGGTAGCGCCGGTCCTCCCGCGCCGCCTCCTCGCGCCCGATCCAGCTCACCAGCTCGCCCGCGATCTCCACCGTGAGACGCTCCGGGTCGGCCTCGATGCCGTCGGGGTAGAAGGCGCTGGCGAGGTCGCGCCCCGCCATGCGCGCCGCCTCTGCCTCGACCCAGGCGCCGATCGCGCCCCTTGCCGAGGGATGGCTCATCCGCGCCGCCGCCAGGCGCACATGGGCGGCGTTCTCCGGCGTCAGCGTCAAGAGCGTCACCGCCACCGTGCGCGCCATGTCTTCGAGATACCGGGTTCCGGCAGGACCCATGTCCGCGCCGCTGCCGCCGACCGCCCACTCCGGCCCGGCCGCCGCCGGCAGCAGCACGGTTACTGCTTCGCGGTTCGCCAGCCCCACGGTGAGCGCCAGGTTGGCCGTCATCGAGAGCACCAGCAGAAGGCTGAGCGCCAGGCGGATGTCCCGCACCCGGCGCACGGCATTGTCGAGGTCGAGACGCCGCATCGCCCCGCCTCAGCCCGTGAACCGCCGGAGATGGCTCGGCGGCGTCGCCTTGAGGCGCAGCACGAAGTCCGGCAGGAACCAGTAAAGCGCGTAGCGCGCGATATTGGCCCCGCCGCCGCGCTTGACCCGGCGCAGAACCAGCCAGCCGCCGATGCCGGCGACCAGGCCGGTCACGAACTGGTTGGCCGCGAGGCCCAAGAGGGCCGGGCCCATCAGCACCGCCGCCTCGTC
>JAJEAZ010000168.1 GCA_022824105.1 Alphaproteobacteria bacterium | reverse complement strand
ATGCGCGAGGTGCTGTCGAGCGGGTCCACGGCCGGATAGATGCCGAGTTCCGCGATCTGGCGCGAGAGCACCGTGGTGGCGTCGAGATGCGAGAAGGCGGTCGCCGGGGCCGGGTCGGTCAGGTCGTCCGCCGGCACGTAGATCGCCTGCACCGAGGTGATCGAGCCCTTGGTGGTCGAGGTGATGCGCTCCTGGAGCGCGCCCATGTCGGTGCCGAGCGTCGGCTGGTAGCCGACCGCCGAGGGGATGCGGCCCAGCAGCGCCGAGACCTCCGAGCCCGCCTGGGTGAAGCGGAAGATGTTGTCGATGAAGAGCAGCACGTCCTGGCCCTCTTCGTCGCGGAAATACTCCGCTTGCGTCAGGCCCGTCAGCCCGACCCGGGCGCGGGCGCCCGGCGGCTCGTTCATTTGCCCGTAAACCAGCGCGGCCTTGGACTCGCCGCCCTCCAGGTCGATCACGCCCGACTCGATCATCTCGTGGTAGAGGTCGTTGCCCTCGCGGGTGCGCTCGCCCACGCCCGCGAACACCGAATAGCCGCCGTGGCCTTTGGCGATATTGTTGATGAGCTCCATGATAAGCACGGTCTTGCCGACGCCGGCGCCGCCGAACAGGCCGATCTTGCCGCCCTTCACGTAAGGGGTCAGCAGGTCCACCACCTTGATGCCGGTCACCAGCTGCTCCGCCTCGGTGGACTGGTCCACGAAGGGCGGCGCCGGGCGGTGGATCGGATAGGTCTTGGCGGTTTCGACCGGGCCGCGCTCGTCGATCGGCTCGCCGATCACGTTCATGATCCGCCCGAGCGTCTCGGGGCCGACCGGCACGGCGATGGCGCTGCCGGTATCGACCGCGTCCTCGCCGCGCACCAGCCCCTCCGTCGTGTCCATCGCGACGGTGCGCACGATGTTCTCGCCCAGATGCTGCGCCACTTCGAGCACCAGCGTCCTGTCGCCGCGATCGACATGGAGCGCGTTCAGGATCGGCGGGATATCGCCCTCGAATCGGACGTCCACCACGGCGCCCATGACCTGACTGATGCGGCCGACCGCGTTCCTGGCCATCTTTGCTGCTCCTAGACTGCTTCGGCGCCGGAGATGATCTCGATCAGTTCCTTCGTGATCATCGCCTGGCGGGTGCGGTTGTACTGCAGGGTGAGCCTGGCGATCATCTCGCCGGCATTGCGTGTGGCATTGTCCATGGCGGCCATGCGCGCCCCGTGCTCGGAGGCGGCGTTTTCCAGCAGCGCCCGATAGACCTGCACCGAGACATTGCGCGGCAGCAGGTCCTCCAGGATCGCCTCTTCGTCCGGCTCGTAGATATAGACGGCCGACGGCCCCTCCGGGGCGCCGCCTTCGTCCGCTTGCGGCAGCGGCGCCGGCACCAGCTGCTGGACCGTCACCTCGTTGCTGATCGCGGACTTGAAGCGGGCATAGACCATGGTGCAGACGTCGAACTCGCCCTCGTCGAACATGGTGCGCACGCGCTCGGCGATCTCGTCCGCCTCGGCGAACTCGACCGCGCGGCGCCCGACGCCCTCGATCACATCGACGATCTTGGTTCCGTGCAGGCGGCGAAGCTGGTCCCGCCCCTTGCGGCCGACGCAGAGGATGCGCACCGTCTTGTCCGCGCCCTCAAGCTCCTCGATGAGCTCGCGCGCGCGGCGCACGATGCCGCCGTTGAAGCCGCCGCAAAGCCCGCGGTCGGCCGTGGCCACGACCACCAGATGGGTCCTGTCATCCCCGCTGCCCGCCAGCAGTTTCGGCGCCCCGGCGCTGCCCGCCATCGAGCCGCCGAGCGAACCCAGCATCCGCTCCATGCGCTCGGCATAGGGGCGCGCGGCCTCGGCGGTTTCCTGGGCGCGGCGCAGCTTGGCGGCCGCGACCATCTTCATGGCCGAGGTGATCTTCTGCGTCGCGCGGACGCTGGAGATGCGGTTGCGCAGTTCCTTGAGGCTGGGCATGGCAGCGGCAGGCGCTCAGGCGAAGGTCTTGGCGAAGGCGGAGACGATCCCGTCCACTTCCTTCTCGGTGTCGTCGTCGAGGTCGCCGGACTCGTCGATGCGCGCCATCAACTCGCCGTGCCGGGCCTTGATTTCGCCGAGCAGGCCCTCCTCGAAGCGGGTCACGTCGCGCACGCCCACGCCGTCCAGATAGCCGCGCACGCCGGCGAAGATCGCCACCACCTGCTCGGCCACGCTGCGCGGCGCATACTGCCCCTGCTTCAGCACTTCCGTGAGCCGCGCGCCGCGGGCCAGCAATTGCTGGGTCGAGGCGTCGAGGTCGGAGGCGAACTGCGAGAAGGCCTCCATTTCCCGGTATTGCGCGAGCTCGAGCTTGATGCGCCCCGCCACCTTCTTCATCGCCTTCGTCTGGGCGGCGGAGCCGACGCGGCTGACCGAGAGGCCGACATTGATCGCCGGGCGCACGCCCTTGTAGAACAGGTCCGTCTCCAGGAAGATCTGCCCGTCCGTGATCGAGATCACATTGGTCGGGATGAAGGCGGAGACGTCATTGCCCTGGGTCTCGATCACCGGCAGCGCGGTCAGCGAGCCGGCGCCGTGGTCGTCCGACATCTTGGCGGCCCGCTCCAGCAGGCGCGAATGGAGGTAGAAGACGTCGCCCGGGAAGGCCTCGCGGCCCGGCGGGCGGCGCAGCAGCAGCGACATCTGGCGGTAGGCGGTCGCCTGCTTGGAGAGGTCGTCATAGACGATCACCGCATGCATGCCGTTATCGCGGAAATATTCGCCCATGGCGCAGCCCGAATAGGGCGCCAGGAACTGGAGCGGCGCGGGGTCCGAGGCCGTGGCGGCGACGACGATGGAATATTCCATCGCGCCGTATTCCTCGAGCGTCTTGACCACCTGGGCGACGGAGGAGCGCTTCTGCCCGACGGCGACATAGATGCAGTAGAGCTTCTTCGACTCGTCGTCGCTCTCGTTGATCTGCTTCTGGTTGATGAAGGTGTCGATGGCGACCGCGGTCTTGCCGGTCTGCCGGTCGCCGATGATGAGTTCGCGCTGGCCGCGCCCGATGGGCACCAGAGCGTCCAGCGCCTTGAGGCCGGTCTGCATCGGCTCGTGCACCGAGCGGCGCGGGATGATGCCGGGCGCCTTGACCTCGACCATCCGGCGTTCGGCCGCGTCGATCGGGCCCTTGCCGTCGATGGGGTTGCCGAGGCCGTCCACCACGCGGCCGAGCAGGCCCTTGCCGACCGGCACGTCGACGATAGCGGAAGTGCGCTTGACGAGGTCGCCCTCGTGGATGTCGCGGTCCTCGCCGAAGATCACCACGCCCACATTGTCGTCTTCGAGGTTGAGCGCCATGCCGCGCGTGCCGTCGGCGAACTCCACCATCTCGCCCGCCTGCACGCGGTCGAGGCCGTAGACCCGCGCAACGCCGTCGCCGACGGACAGCACCGTGCCGACTTCGGCGACATCGGCTTCGTCGCCGAAATTGGCGATCTCGCTCTTGAGGATCGCGGAGATTTCCGAGGCGTCGATATTCATATCCTCTCAAGCCCCTTTCATGGAGAGTTCGAGCCGGCGCAGCCGGGAGCCGAGCGAGCTGTCGAAGAGCCGCGAACCGAGCCTGACGACCAGTCCGCCGAGAATGTCGGGATCGACCTTGAGGTCGACGGAAACCTTGCCGCCCGCCACGGCGCCGAGCGTCGATTCCAGCGAGCGGAGCTGCTCGTCGTCGAGTGCATGCGCCACGGTGACTTCCGCCGTGACCTCGCCCCGGCGCTCGGCCAGCACGGCGAGGAAACGCCCGGCGATGGCCTGAAGCGCGAACAGCCGGCCGTGGCGCGCGACGACGCCGATGAAATTGCGCGTGAGGCCGGAGAAGCCGGCCCGCTCGGCCACGGCCTGCATGGCGCGCGCGCGGTCCTCGCGGGCAATCAGCGGCGAGCGCACGAGACGGGTAAGCTCCGGGCTTCCCTCCAGCAGCGCCTTCAGCGCCTCCAGGTCTTCCGCGACCCCGTCGAGCGCCCTCTGCTCTTCGGCCAGCTCGAGGAGAGCGGTCGCATAGCGCTCGGCGAGTGCGGAAACGGGTCCTGCCTGAGAAGCCACGAAATCATGTCCCCGAAATGCGTGCCGCTTTCGATCCGCCGCCGCCCTAAAGCCCCGGCGAAAACGGCGGCTGCAGACCAAGCGAAACGGGCGCGAGCGCGAAAGCGCCGCGCGGGCCTCCTGCTATCACAGCCGTAATCGGAGCCGCAACCGAGGCCCCCGCGACATATTGGCTTGTCGCCCGGTTATGGTGTCGATGTAGTGTTGAATTAAAGCGCTGCCTGCCTTACCTTCCCGGGGCAACCGGCTAGCGACATGGAGGCCGCAATGGAAGTCGCCATACGCGAGGCGAAAGCCCGCCTCTCCGAACTCGTCGCCGCCGCCGGCAACGGCGAGCGCGTCATCATCACGAAGCACGGCCGCCCGGCGGCCGAACTCGTCCCTTGCAAAGCGCGCGGCGGCATCGACTTCGACAAGCTGGAAGAGATCTGCCGACGCCTCGGTATAGCCGGCGACGCGGAGCGCTGGCCGGAGGAATGGAACGACCCCGCCTTCAGCCGGCAGGTGCTGGGGCTGGAAGACGAGGACGGGTAGCCCAGTGCGAAGCCCCTTCGATACCCGCCGGCTCTCCGGTCCCGCCGCCTGCAAGCCGCGCGGCGGTATCGACTTCGACAGGCTGGACAGGATACGGGAACGCCTCGGCATTGTCGGGGACGGCGAGCGCTGGCCGGAGGAATGGAACGACCCCGCCTTCAGCCGACAGGTGCTGGGGCTGGAAGACGAGGACGGGTAACGGAGTGCGGATTCTCCTCGACACCCACTGGCTTTACGATTTCATGCCCGCCCGCGACAAGCTGTTGGCGGCCGAGCGCCTCTACCTGGCCGATCCCGCTGCTGAAATCCATGCGAGCGCCGTATCCATCTGGGAAATGCGGCTCAAATTCCACGCCCGCCATCGGGACGGCGCGCGCAAGAGCCGCTTCGACCCGAACGACGTGCTGGCGGCGCTGGAGGACCTGGCCATTCCGGTGCTCGCCATGACCCCGGCCCACGCCGCGCAGCCGCTCGAAACGCCGCTTCCCCACCGCGACCCGTTCGACGAACTGCTGCTCGTCCAGGCCCAGGAGGAAGGCCTGAAGCTGCTGACCCGCGACCGGCTCCTCCTCGGCCACCCGCTGGCGGTCTCGCCAGGCGCGGCGGCATAACGAAGATGAAGCGCGGCCCACCGATCTTTCACTTGCGGCATGCCGCGTGGCATGTTCGGCAACAGCGGAGGCCATCGCCGCCTGCTCCGCATCCGTCAGATCGCGAAACCCTCCGCATCGGCCTCGGCCAGCGGGCGGTGGTTCCCGCCGTCGCAAATCTCCAGTTCGTCGAGGCCAACCGCCTTGAGCATCTTCCTGCACGCCCGGTCCGGCAGGCCGTGCAGGTTCATATGGCAGTCATCGCCACCGGTGGACGGTTTGCGCTCCAGACGGGCTCCGGGAGGTAGTCGATCTGTTGCGATTCTCCAGAAGACAGGAGGAAATCCCGAGACTTCGGGGTAGTAGAAACCAAATATGTGCCGACATTCCGTTCCGCTGCGTTCCCTGGCGCATCGACTTTCGATAACCGATATACCTCCGCCTCCGGAGGAGTTCTTGAACGCCAGACTCTTGAAGCGCCTTTCATGTCGACTGTAGTGTCTGGGATGAAGCAGTCGTATGACTTCTTCGGTTTCCACGCCACCCCCCTCAAATAGGCGTCCACGTCGTCCACAGAAAGCTCTTCGCGATCATACACTGCATTATCGTCTTTTTCATGCAATATGTCCATATATCCTCTGGGGCTGCAAAACACTTCAATCGTTTCGTTATCCCGATAGCCTGAAACTAGGATACCGCCGTCTATATCGGGAAACACCTCAATTTCCCCGGCATTATATTTTGCGAATAACTCACCGATACAAAGCGCTATACAGATTGCGGCCTGGGTTGCGCCATGGCCCTCGCCGTAATGCCACCCTTCCGGCAAACGCCCGAACGAATGAATCCGGCTCGATACAGCGTCGTTCGTTTCGACGACCGGGTACGCCGTTGCGACTGGAGATCGATAAATGCCAAAGAATACCCCAGCCATCAATCGTTCAACTTCGCCATACTCTCTCGAACATCGTCCATCGTCATGATCGAACGACCGGTCAATTTCTCGAACGATGCCAATGATTCTCCGAGATTGTTCGCAAGCGTTTTTGCCGTCGTGAACGACATACGCAATTTGCATTGAGGCTGCCCATCAACCATGACAATCAAATTCATGTCGGAGAGCGACGATCTGAGTTCCATACCGTTGAAATAGATTTCCGGAAGCGTATCGGAGTCTTGGGACAGGGACAGGGACCGGCCCGCCACGCTTTCGTGTTGCTCTTCGACCATAAACTCTACCTTCATCGGACCCTGAGCGAAGGCGTTGGGCCGCCTCGCGCCAAGGTGGTGACGAATCGCCCCTCTGTCAACGGGAGGCGGCCGGCCCCTCACATGAAGCTGTAGGGGTCCACGTCTATCTGCAGGGAGACGTTGGCGGGCAGGCGGACGGAGCCGAGCCAGGCGCGCAGCACGGGCTGTACCGGGCGCTCGCGCGGGGCCTTGAGCAGGAGGCGCCAGCGGTGGCGGCCGCGGAGCAGGGCGAGCGGCGCGGGCGCGGGGCCGAGCACGTCCGCCTCGCCGCCCTGGGGCGCGGCGCGGGCGAGCGCGCGGGCAGCCGCCTCCACCGCCGCCGGATCGCGCGAGGCCAGAACCAGCGCCGCCAGCCTGCCGTAAGGCGGCATGCCGGCCGCGCGCCGCCCATCGCGCTCTGCCTCCAGGAACGCCTGCCGGTTACCCGAGGCCAGCGCCTGCATCACCGGGTTCTCCGGCTGCCAGGTCTGCACCAGCACGCGCCCCGGCCGCTCGGCCCGCCCGGCGCGGCCCGCGACCTGGGTCAGCAGCTGGTGGGTGCGCTCCGAGGCGCGCAGGTCGCCGCCGGCAAGGCCGAGATCGCCGTCCACCACGCCGACGGCCGTCAGCCAGGGGAAATGGTGCCCCTTGGCGGCAAGCTGCGTACCGATGATGAGATCGATCTCGCGCGCCTCCACCTTCGCGACGAACTCCGCAGCGGCGCGCGGCCCGCGCACGCTGTCGCTCGAAAACACGCCGAGCCGCGCCTCGGGGAAGAGCGCCGCCGCCTCCTCGGCGATCCGCTCCACGCCGGGCCCGCAGGCGGCGAGGCTTTCCTCCGCCCCGCAGGCCGGGCATTGCAGGGGCAGCGGTTCGGCATGACCGCAATGGTGGCATTGCAGCCGCCCGGCCAGCCTGTGCTCCACCAGCCAGGCGCTGCAATGGCGGCACTCGATCCGGTGCCCGCAGGCGCGGCAGAGGGTGAGCGGCGCATAGCCCCGCCGGTTGAGGAAGAGCAACGCCTGCTCGCCGGCCTCCAGGGCATTGCGGAGCGCCGCCTCCAGGGGCGCAGCCAGCCACTGCCCGCGTGGCGGCGGGCTCCGGCGCAGGTCGATCAGCGACACTTCCGGCAGCGCCGCCCGCTTGTACCGCTCCGCCAGTCCGAGCCTCTTGTAGCGGCCGGCATTGGCGTTCTCCTCGCTCTCCAGCGACGGCGTGGCGGAGGCGAGCACCACCGGCACGTCCTCCAGCCGGGCGCGCAGCACGGCCATGTCGCGCGCGTGATAGGCGACGCCGTCCTCCTGCTTGAAGGCCGGCTCATGCTCCTCGTCCACCACCACGACGCCGAGCGCGGGGAAGGGCAGGAACAGCGCCGAGCGCGCGCCGACGACCACCCGCGCCTCGCCCTCCGCCACCGCCCGCCAGCCCCTGCGCCGTTCGCCGGCGGGCAGGTCCGAGTGCCAGGCGAGCGGCCGCGCGCCGAACCGCGCCTCGAAGCGCTGCATCCACTGCGCCGTCAAGGCGATCTCCGGCAGCAGGATCAGCGCCTGCCGGTCCTGGCGGAGCGCGGCGGCGACCGCCTCGAAATAGACCTCCGTCTTGCCGGACCCCGCGATGCCTTCCAGCAGGGAGACGCCGAAGCCTGTTCCGCCCAGTTCGCGGGCGGCCGCGGCCTGTTCGTCCGTCAGCGCAACCCGCCCGCCATTCGGGTCCGGCGGAGCGAAGGCCGGTCCCGGCGGCAGCGCCGCAGGCTCGACCGCGCCCAGCGCCGCCAGACCCTTGAGCACGCCCGGCCCGACGCCCGTCTCGCGGGCGATTTCCGCTGCCGTGAGCGCGCCGCCGCCCGCCAGCGCCTCCAGCACCGCCAGGCGCTGCGGCGTCGCGCGCATGGCCGGCGGCGGGATATCCGCCAGCCGCCAGGCGCGGCGCGGTTTCGGCGGCTCCAGCGCGGCCGGGACGCTCAGCGCCATGCGCAGCACCGAGCCCGGCGGCGAGAGCGTGTAGTTCGCCACCCGCGCGACGAAGCGGCGGAGCGCGGGACGCATGGGCGGAACCTCGAACCGGCGGGCCACGGGCTTCAGACGGCCCGCCTCGACGCCGCCCGGTCCGCCGTCCCAGACCACGCCCGCCACGAACCGGCGCCCGAGCGGCACTTCCACGATGTCGCCCGGCGCGAATCCCTCCCCCAGATAATCGTAGGGGCCGGGCAGCGGCAGGGGCAGCAGCACGGGCACGGTTATGGCGCGGTCGGAGGCGGACATGTATAGAGTCATAGCGTTTCAGACTGACGATAAGGGCGGGTTGCCATGAAATTCTTTGTCGATACCGCCGATCTGGCGGAAATCCGCGACATGGCCGGGGCCGGCATGGTCGACGGCGTCACCACCAACCCCTCGCTGATCGCGAAGAGCGGCCGCCCGCTGCTGGAGGCGATCGCCGACATCTGCGCCCTGGTGGACGGGCCGGTGAGCGCGGAAGTGACCGCGACCGACCACGACACCATGCTGGCGGAGGGCCGGCGGCTTGCCGCCATCGCGCCCAATGTGGCGGTCAAGGTGCCGCTCACGGTGGACGGGCTGCGCACCTGCCGGGCGCTCGCCGATGAAGGCCGGACGGTCAATGTCACCCTCTGCTTCTCGCCCCAGCAGGCCCTGCTGGCGGCGCGCGCGGGCGCGGGCTTCATCTCCCCCTTCGTCGGCCGGCTCGACGATCTCGGGCAGGACGGCATCGGCCTCGTGCGCGACATCTGCGAAATCTACCGCGCCTATGACGGCATCGGCACCGAGGTACTGGCGGCGTCGGTGCGCGGCCCCCTGCATGTGGTCGAGGCCGCGCGTTGCGGCGCCCATGCGGCCACGGTCCCGCCGCAGATCCTGCGCCAGCTCTACCGTCATCCGCTGACCGATTCGGGGCTCGAAGCCTTCCTGGCCGACTGGCGCAAGACCGGCCAGTCGATCCTCGACCTGCCGGCCGCCGCGGACTAGGCCCCCCCATGTCCGAGCCCATGCCGGACGATGTCGCGGACTATCTCCGCCGCAATCCCGATTTCCTGCGCCGCCACCCGGACCTGCTGGCGGTGCTCGCGCCGCCGGGGCGCGACGAAGGCGGGGTGGTGGACCTGCAGCGCGTCATGGTCGAGCGCGCGCGGCAGAACAACAGCGAGCTGCGCGAGGCGCTGCAGCATCTGCTGGAGATCGGGGAAGACAACCAGACCGGCATGTCGCGGGTCCATGATGCGGCGCTGGCCGCGGTGGGCGTCCGGCGCTTCGCGCACCTCGCCGCCACCGTCGCCGGGGAATGGCCCGAACGGCTCGGCTGCGACGGGGCCGTGCTGGCCTTCGAAACGCGCCGTGAGGCGCTGCCGGCCGCTCCGGGGCTCGCCGCGCTGGCGCCGGGGCGGGTGGATGCGCTGACCCGCGGAAGCGCAGCCCGGCTCGAAGGCGGCCTCGACCGCGGACCGCCCGATGTCTTCGGCGCAGCGGCGAACATGGTCGCGAGCCAGGCGCTGCTGCGCCTCGTTCCCGGGCCGCGCCGGCCCCCCGGCCTGCTGGCGCTCTCTTCGCACGATCCCGGACATTTCCAGTTCGGGCAGGGAACCGAATTGCTGGCGTTCCTGGCGCGCACGATCTCCGCCCAGCTGCCGGCGCTCATCGACCCGCCGGAAGCGCTATGACGCCGGATACCGGGCGATTGCTGGAGGACTGGCGCGGCTGGCTGGCGCATGAGCGGGGCTTCTCCGAGCACACCGTTTCGGGCTATCTGCGGGACGCGGTGGACTTCCTCGCCTTCCTCGAAGGCTATAGGGGCGAGCCCGTCTCGCCGGCCGGCCTGGCGAATGTCGAGCCGCGCGACATCCGCGCCTGGCTCGCCGAGCGCGCCCGCAGCGGCATGGGCGCTGCGTCGCGCGCCCGCGGCCTCTCGGCGCTGCGCAACTGGCTGCGCTGGCTGGCGCGCAAGGGCGTCGGCGATGCGGTGGCGCTCTCCGGCATCCGCACGCCGAAACTGCCTCGTCCGGTGCCGAAGGCGCTGGCCCATGACGAAACCGACCGCCTGCTCGCCGCAGCCGGCGAGAACTGGCAGGACCGCCGCGACCTGGCGCTGTTCTCCCTCCTTTACGGAGCGGGGCTGCGGATCGGCGAGGCATTGGCGCTCGACGGACGCGCGTTCCAGGCCGGCGATACGCTGCGCGTCACCGGAAAGGGACGCAAAGAACGGGTCGTGCCGCTGCTGCCGGCCGTGCGCGGGGCGGCTGACGACTACCACAGGACCTGTCCCCATCCCCTGCCGCCGGGCGGGCCGTTCTTCGTCGGCGCGCGCGGCGGACGCCTCCAGGCCGGCGTTGCGCAAAGTCGGCTGCGGCGGCTTCGCGCCCAACTGGACCTGCCGGAGAGCGCGACGCCGCATGCGCTCCGGCACAGCTTCGCCACCCATCTGCTGGGCGCGGGCGCG
>JAJEAZ010000707.1 GCA_022824105.1 Alphaproteobacteria bacterium | reverse complement strand
CGGATTATCCACGAAACCTCCGGGGAAAAGCGGTGCAGAACCGGCCCCGACTGATAACACACCCGACTCTCCCGCCGCGCCCCCAAACCTTCCCCAGCCGGAAAAGAACAGTTTCAATCCCGTGGATAACACGAGCAGCCGCAACCGGCCGCAGCCGCCCCGGAAGCACGGCAGGGGACAATCCCTGTTTCCACAACCCGGACCCGCTATTAAACAATGACTATAATTCAAGACTCCTTGTACTTGTATGGAAAGGCGCCTCCGGACGGCATGGACAAACCCCTCCTGAAAGCCCTGGCAGGCGAGGCCGTGCGCCCGGCGCCCTTCTGGCTCATGCGCCAGGCCGGACGCTACCTGCCCGAATATCGCAGGCTGCGCGCCTCGGCCGGGAGCTTTCTCGAACTCTGCTTCTCGCCTTCCCTCGCGGCCGAAATCACGCTGCAGCCGGTGCGCCGGTTCGGGATGGATGCGGCGATCCTGTTCTCGGACATCCTGACGGTTCCGCGTGCGCTCGGCCAGGAAGTGCGTTTCGTGGAGGGAAAGGGGCCGGTGCTGGGGCCCCTCGACCTTGCAGCCTTGCAGCCTGTCGGCGGCCGGCTGGATGCGGTCTATGAAACGGTGAGCTTGGTGCGTGCGAGCCTTCCGGCGGAAACGGCGCTGATCGGTTTCGCCGGCGCTCCCTGGACCGTGGCGGCCTATATGGTCGAGGGCAGCTCCAGCCGCGACTGGCCGGAAGTCCGGCGCTTGGCGCTTGGCGATCCCGGCCGGTTCGCGGAATTGGTCGACCTTCTCGTGGAGGTCACGGTGGATCATCTTGCGGCGCAGGCCGATGCGGGCGCCGAGGCGCTGCAGCTGTTCGACAGCTGGGCGGGGCTGCTGCCGCCGGCCGGCATCAGGCGCTGGTGCCTGGAGCCGGCCCGCCGGATCGCGGCGGCGCTTCGCGAACGGCATCCCGCCGTGCCGCTGATCCTCTTCCCGCGCGGCGCGGGAGCGCTTGCGGCGGAGTTCGCCGGGATCGGCGATTGCGTCGGTCTCGACACGGTTGCGGACCCGGCCTGGGCCGCCGGCGCCGTGCAGGGAGAGGCCGCCGTGCAGGGAAATCTCGATCCGATGCTCCTCGTCGTCGGAGGCGCCGCCATGGAGCGGGCCGCGCGGGAGATTCTGTCGGCGCTCCGCCACGGCCCGCATGTTTTCAATCTCGGCCACGGCGTGCTGCCGATAACACCGCCGGAGCATGTCGCCGCCCTTGGCCGGATCGTGCGCGAGGCGCCGTGAGCCGGCTTGCCGTCGTCCTCTTCAATCTCGGCGGGCCGGACAGTCCGGAGGCCGTCAAGCCGTTCCTGCGCAACCTGTTCGCGGATCCCGCGATCCTGCCGGCCCCGGCACCCGTCCGTTTCCTGCTGTCGCGCTATATCGCGGGGCGGCGGGCGGCGCCGGCGCGGGCGGCATACGAACAGCTGGGCGGCGCCTCGCCGCTTCTGGAGCAGACCGAGGCGCAGGCGCGGGCGCTGGAGGCGGCGCTTGCCGCGCGGGGCGGGGAGGAGGCGCGATGCTTCGTGGCGATGCGCTACTGGCATCCGCGCGCCGCGGCTGTGCTGCCGGCGGTCCGGGACTACGGTCCGGACGAGATCGTGGCCCTGCCGCTCTACCCGCAATTCTCGACGACGACCTCGGGCTCGTCGCTTGCGGAATGGCGAAAACTGGCCGGCGAGCAATCGCGGCTGCGCGTGCTTTGCTGCCATCCGCAGTTGGGGGGGCTGGTGGAAGCCTGGGCCGGTCCGTTGGCGGAGGCAGTCCGGCGCGCGCACACACATGCTCCGGTCCGCGTGCTGTTTACCGCGCATGGCCTCCCGGAGCGGGTGATTGCCGGCGGCGACCCCTATGCCTGGCAGGTGGAACGGACGGCCGAAGCGCTCCGCTCCGCCACCGAGGCCCGGCTGGGTGCTCTCGACGGCGTGGACTGGCGGGTCACCTGGCAGAGCCGGGCCACGCCGGAGAAATGGCTCGAGCCCGACACCGGGGCCGAAGTCGAGGCCGCGGCGAAGGAAGGGCGGGCGCTGGTGCTGGCGCCGATTGCGTTCGTCTCCGAACATTCCGAAACGCTGGTCGAGCTCGACATCGAATACCGGGCCCTGGCGGAGCGCGCCGGCGCGGCGGCCTGGGAGCGGGTGGCGACGCCGCGCACCGCGCCCGCCTACATCGAAGGACTGGCGGACCTGGTGCTGGACCGGCGGCCGCAACCGCGCCTCTGCCCCGCCTCCTGCGCCGGCTGCCCGGTCGCCGCGCCATGAGCTGGCTGTTCGCGCTCTACCCCTGGATCAAGGCGCTGCACATTGCGGCGGTCGTCTTCTGGATGGCCGGCATGCTCTATCTGCCGCGCCTGTTCATCTACCATCTGGAGACCGAGCCGGGCGCGGCCGACAGCGAGCGGTTCAAGCGCATGGAGCGGCGCCTGCTCCGGGTCATCGTCAACCCGGCCATGGTCGCGGCCTTCCTGTTCGGCGGGCTGCTCCTCTGGGTCTCGCCCAACATGGACTGGTCCTCCGGCTGGCTCTGGACAAAGCTCGCCGCCATCGCCGCCCTGTCCTGGCTGCACCATCTGTTCGCGCGCTGGCGCAGGCATCTGGACGGGGACGGCAGGACCATCTCCGCCCGCCGCTGCCGCCTCGCCAACGAAGCCCCGGCCCTGCTCACCCTCGCCATCGTCATCCTGGTCGTCGTCAAGCCGTTTTGACGCCGACGGTCCCGATCGAGTCCGCACGGCAAGGATCACAGGCCGGAATCGCGTATCCGGGGCCCACTCCACGGGGATGTCATGAATTGTCATGTTTTGTCATGCGGGGCCGTTTCCGCCGGGCTGTCGGCGCGAGCTTGCAGCCGGTTTCGCCGCCGGTTCGGGTCGGGGGTCGTTCACAGTCATGCGTGCCTCCTATGATGGTTGTCTAGCGGGACCGGGGCCCTGCTGTTTTTTGAAGGTTGTGAAGTCCTCGAAGATCCAGCGGTTCTTGAGGGTTTCGTAGATGATGGCGAGGAGCTTCCGGGCGGTGGCGATGATCGCCTTGCCGGC
>JAJEAZ010000565.1 GCA_022824105.1 Alphaproteobacteria bacterium | reverse complement strand
CGTGCTGCACCTGGCGACCGCGCCCAAGTCCAACGCCGCCTACGCGGCCTTCGGCGAGGCCATGCGCTCGGCGCGCGAAACCGGCTCGCTCATGCCGCCCATGCACAGCCTGAACGCGCCTACCCGGCTGATGAAGGACCTTGGCTACGGCGAGGGCTATGCCTACGACCACAACAAGCCGGACGCCTTCGCCGGCGTGAATTACTTCCCGGACGGCATGGCGCGGCAACGGTTCTACCGTCCGGACGGCCGCGGCGCCGAGGCGGAGATCGCGGAGCGACTGGCCGCCTGGGCCCGGAGGCGGCAGGAATGAGCCTCTGGATCGCGGTCGCCGCTGGCGGGGCGCTGGGCGCGCTCGCGCGCTGGCTCATGGTCGTGCAGGTGACGCGGTTGCTCGGCGCGGGCTTCCCGGCAGGCACCATGGCCGTGAATGTGCTGGGCTCGCTGGCGATGGGGCTGGTGGCGGCGCTGCTGGCGCAGGGGCTTTCGCTTTCGGCGGAGCTCCGCACCTTCCTCACCGTCGGCTTCCTCGGAGGCTTCACCACCTTCTCCGCCTACTCGCTGGACGCGGTCGTGCTGGGCGAACGGGGCGAGTGGCTCGGGGCGGCGTTCTACACCGCGGGCTCGGTCGCGCTCGGCATCCTGGCCTTCCTCGCCGGGGCGCGGCTGGCGCGCATGCTGCTTTAGTGAGCGGTAATGACGAGCAATAGGACGAATTTAGGCCACATCGAACCCAACCGGAAAACCGGCGAGGAGAGCTTCGTCAACGGCGAGGACAGACGAAACTTCTCACTGCTCGACTTTTGGCAATGGTCCGTTTCCGATCTTGTCAGCAACGCGACCCGCGGAATTCTCGCGGAATTCATTGTCGCCCGTGCGCTCGGTGTCCGGACGAGCAATGAAATTCGTGGTGATTGGGACACATACGATCTCGACACTCCGGAAGGAATTAAGGTCGAGGTCAAGTCATCGGCTTATGTGCAATCGTGGGGACAAAAGGCCTTCTCTAAGCCCAGCTTCAGAATCGGAAAGACATACGGTTACGATCCGCGAACGGGTGAATACACCAAAGACCGTAGGCGATGGGCCGATGTCTATGTGTTTGCACTCTTGAAGCATCGGGAAAAGTTGACAATCAACCCGCTGGACCTCGACCAATGGGCATTCCATGCAATCTCTGCGTCCATACTGGACGAAGTTAAGGAAGATGCGAAATCCATATCCCTAAACGCTGTCGCAGAACTCGCCGATGCTGTCGCCTTCGATGACTTGAAAACCGCCGTCGCAAGAGCGGCGCGCAAAGGCTAGAGGTTTGCTGTGAGCGGCGTTCGCTTGGAAGAGGTTGCCGTGGACGAGGCCGGCCAGCGGCTCGACCGCTGGGTTGCGCGCCGCCTGCCGGGCCTGCCGCAGGGCCGGCTCCAGAAGCTGCTGCGCACGGGGCAGGTGCGCGTGGACGGGCATCGCGCGCGCGCCGGCGACCGGCTGGAGGCGGGCGCCGTGGTGCGGCTGCCGCCGTCCGGTCCGGCTCCGGAGGCCCGGCCGGCCCCGTTGCCGGACCGGCTGGTGGAGGAAGTGCGCGGCTGGATGCTGCATCTGGACGAAGCGGTGATTGCGCTCGACAAACCGGCCGGTCTCGCCGTCCAGGGCGGCAAGGGCACGGGGCGCCATCTCGACGGGATGCTGGAGGCGCTCCGCTTCGATGCGCCGGAGCGCCCGCGCCTTGTCCACCGGCTCGACAAGGACACGAGCGGCGTGCTGCTGCTGGCGCGGAGCGCGGCCGACGCGGCCCGGCTGACGGCGGCTTTCCGGGCGCGCGAGGCGGAGAAGCTCTACTGGGCGGTCACCGCCGGCGCGCCGGAGCCACCTTCCGGCCGCATCGCCCGCCCTCTGGCGAAGCGGGGACGGCCCGGCGGCGAGCGGGTAGGCGTCGATGAGGACGGTAAGCGGGCCGTCACCGACTATGAGACCCTCGCCCGCGCCGGGAAGCGCGCCGCCCGTCTGGCGCTCCGCCCACTGACCGGGCGCACGCACCAGCTTCGCGCGCATCTGGCGTCCGTCGGCTGCCCGATCCTGGGCGACGGGAAATATGGCGGCAAGGCGGCGTTCCTGGAAGGGATCGGCCTCGAACGGCGCCTGCATCTCCACGCCCGCGCCATCGCGCTGGAGCATCCGCGCGGCCGGGGCCGGCTCGAGGTCGAGGCCCCCGCCCCGCCCCTGCTGCGAACCACCTTCCGCCTGCTGGGGCTAGACCTGTAGCCCGTCGCGGGGGCCGCGCTTCCTGCCGCACGGGGGTGCGCCCATGCTATCTTCGCCGCCCTGCCCGCCGCGAGGCCGACGATATGAGCCGACGACCGGCCGCCACCCTCCGTTCCCGACGCCGGGCGACCTATCGCGACGTGCTGGAGGCCCCGCCGCACAAGGTGGCCGAAATCGTCGCCGGGACGCTCCACACCAATCCGCGCCCGGCCCCGCGCCATGCGTACGCCAGGTCCGCGCTCGGCGCCAAGATCGGCGATCCCTTTGGCTATGGCGGCGGGCCCGGCGGCTGGTGGATCCTCGACGAACCGGAATTGCATCTCGGCGAGGACATCCTGGTGCCCGACATCGCCGGCTGGCGGCGGGAGCGGATGCCGGTCCTGCCCGATACGCCCTATTTCCCTCTCGCTCCCGACTGGGTCTGCGAAGTGCTCTCGCCCTCGACCCGCGATCTCGACCGCCACGGCAAGCGCCCGGTCTATGCGCGCGAGGGCGTCAGCCATCTCTGGTTCGTCGATCCGGCAGCGCGGGACCTGGAGGTCTTCGAACTGCGCGAGGGCGCCTGGGCGCTCATTGCCGCGCTGCGCAACGACGATGCGGTTTCCGCGCCGCCCTTCGAGGCGGTCTCCTTCCCCCTCGACACCCTCTGGGCCTGAGCCCGCTCAGGCGGCCAGCTCTTCGCGGTAGAGCGCCTCGGTCGCTTCGTCGAAGCAGGCGAAGACGATGCGCGCGAAGCCCGCGCCGTGAGCCCGTGCGCCGGCGACGGCGATGCCCACCGCACGGGCCGGCGGAAAGCCGTAAACCCCCGTGGAGATGGCCGGGAAGGCGATGGAGGCGAGACCGTGCTCCCGCGCGAGCGCGAAGCAGTTGCGGTAGCAGGCGGCGAGCAGCGCGTCCTCATCTCCCGCGCCGCGCCAGACGGGGCCGACCGTGTGGATGACATGGCGGGCCGGCAGCCGGTAGCCGGCGGAGATGCGCGCCTCGCCGGTCGGGCAGCCGCCGAGCGTCCGGCATTCGGCCAGCAGTTCGAGGCCGGCCGCGCGGTGGATCGCGCCGTCCACGCCGCCGCCGAGCAGGGTTTCGTTGGCAGCATTGACGATGGCGTCCACGGCAAGCGCCGTGATGTCGCCGCGGAACAGTTCGATCATGGCCCGGTCTCCTCTTCCTGCTGCCGTTTCCACAATACGCGCAGCAGCAGCAGGCTCAGGAGACACCCCAGCGTACCCGACAGGAACAGGCCTTCCCGAAGTCCGCCCATGGGCTCCACGAACAAACTCAGTGGGCCTGGATAGAACTGGAAAAGCACTATGACTGAGGAGAACAGCGCGAACTGCGTGGCCGTATAGGAGGGTCTGCAAAGACACATCATGTAGGCCGCAAGGGCCACCGCTCCGAATCCGTCGCCGAACGCTCTGGTCAGCAAAGCGAGGCCGCTCCAGACGGGCTCGAGCGAGGCCAAGTGGAACGCCAGCAAAGCCGAATTCGACAGTAGAAGCATGCTTCCAGCGACCAACAAGCCCGGCAACGGACCCCGGCTATAGATCACCATCCCTCCTAGAATTGCCCCGGCCAGTGAGACAAAATGAAGGGCCGGTTTGTCATTACCGAGAAGTTCTGTGCTGCCCAGGCCGAGCTTGTAGAGCAGGATGAAAGCCAGCACCGCGGGCCAGCCCGGACGGATGAAGAACTCCGTCAGCGGGGCGACGAAAACGCGGCAAAACCAGGCGGCAGCAGCGCCGCCCAGCCTGGCAGCCTTGTCGGAGAGGCGGCGTTCCCGTGCGGCTGTGTCAGGCTCGTCCACGCAGGCGGGCTCGGGACCGAGCAGGGCGATAACAATGCCAACCAGCAGCAACGCCGACACCGCGACATAGACAATTGCCCCATCGTATCCGTTATCCGAGGCTGCCGCGATCAAGCCCGCCGCCATCGGGCCGAGGCCTGTCGCGAGTCCGGTAACCGCATCGCCAGCGCCGTACCGGTCTTCTTCCAGTATTTCGATGCGATAGGCGTTGACCACGGCACTGAGGCAGGACGAGGCAAAGACAACCGGGAATCCGAGAAGCAGGACAGTCCATAAGCCGGCGGACGGATCGATAACCCCCAGGATGAGAATCCCCGCCATGCTGGCAACAGTCGTAATAAACATCCAGGATCGGCGACGACCCAAGCGGCTCGTGAGCCAGGGCAGTGGCAGCCTGTCGAGCGCTGGCGCCCAGAAAAAGCTCACGGTGGAAACTGATACAAGTGCGATCCCAACAAGGGAGGAACTCTCCATTCCGAGATGAGAAAACCGCACAGGAATGTGAATCACCCAGAACCAGGGCACGCCCATGCAGAAGCCGAGCGGCAGCATGAGGGCGATGTGGAGGTGCCAGAAGGCCCTCGCCGAGCGGAGGAAGCCGAGGCGGCGGGCGGGCGGGGGCGCTGCTTCCATTCCTGCCGAACCCGTCACGCCGGCGGGGGAATGTCGCCGCCGTCGGCGACGGGATAGACGCGGAGCGGGCGTTCGCGTCCGCGGATCTCGACCAGCCGCGACGGGAACCCGGAGAAGTCGGCCCCGGCGAGGCGCACGACGCGCTGCGAGATCACTGCCTGGCAGGCGAACTCCTTGGTCATCGGCTCCAGCCGGCTCGCGACATTGACGGCATCCCCGATGGCCGTGACCGAGGTGGCGCGGCTGTAGCCCATCTCGCCGACGATCACCGGGCCGGCATGGAGGCCGACCCCGATGCGCAGCGGCTCGGCCAGTTCCTCGCCCAGCGCCTCGTTGAGCTCGTCCAGCGCCGCCGCCATGGCGCGGACCGCCTGCAGCGCGCTGCGGCATCCCGCGCCGGGGTCGCCGTCGATCCCGAACAGCGCCATCACGCCGTCGCCGATGAACTTGTCCACATGGCCGCCCTCCTCCTCGACCGCGCGGCCCATGGCGAGGAAATAGCGGTTCAGCAGGAACACCACGTCGTAGGGCAGCTTGTCCTCGGACAGCCTGGTGAAGGCGCGCAGGTCCGCGAACAGGATGGCGATCTCGCGCTCCGCGCCCTGCTGCGCGCCCGTCCGCGCCCGCGCCTCGACCGGACCGGCGGACGCAGGCAATAGCGGCGTAAGCGTCACGTCGCCCGCCGGCACCGTGCGGCAGGCGAGCCTCACCCGCTCCGGCGCTCCGATGCGCTTGAGCAAGGCGCTCTCGCCGTCATCCGGGAGCGGCAACGAGTCGAAGCCGCGCGAGACATGCACCCGGCAGGTGGAGCACCGCCCCCGGCCGCCGCAGACCGACGCATGGGGTATGCCGGCGGCGCGGCTCACCTCCAGCAGCGTCGCGCCGGGTTCCGCCCGCACCGTGCGCCCGTCGGGATAGGAGACGCGGACCGGCCGCTGCCGCCGCGCCCGGAGCGCGCGGACCAGCCGCCAGGCGACCAGGGCCGCCACGGCCATGCCGGTCATCGCGCTCATCCGCGCTTCGATGCCCTGCACCCACTCGACCCCGGCGCGCCCGGGGAAGCGGATCTCTTCCAGCATCGCACCGACCCAGCCGGAATCCGCCGCCGCCAGCGCCAGCACGTCGCGTCCGCCGACCGCGAAACCCGCCAGCGCCAGCGCCGGCAGCAGCAGCGCCGCCGCGAAGAAGACCGGCAGGCCCGCCCGGTACCATGCCTGGAGCCTCAGCCAGAAATGCATGCCGATGCATCCGTGGGTCCAGGCGGCGGCCATCAGCGCGATCTGCTGGAGCGGATCGCTCCAGGTCGCCCAGAGGACGAAGGGATAGCTCGGATCCATGCCGAAGCGCAGCGACAGCCCGAGCGTGCCCAGCATGTGCAGGCAGAGCAGGAACGGGATCGCCAGGCCCAGCAGCTGCTGCGCCGCCTCCCAGGCCGGCATTCTCAGGTCGCGCTTGCGGAAGAGCCGCGCGACCGAGAGCACGCCGTGGACGGCGAAGCTGCCGACCAGCAGCACCGTGCCCGGCGGGCTGCGCCAGATGCCCGCGAAGATGCGCCGCCCGGCCTCCATCGCCTCCACCGAGGCAAGGCCGAAGGTGTGATTGAGCAGATGGCCCGTGACATAGGCGAACAGGACGACGCCGCTCCAGAGCCGGAGCTGCTGTATCACGCGGCCGCGCATGGGTTCCCGACGCCCGCGGAAGCCACATCCGGCAGGCCGGCGAGCGGGCCGTCCGAACGCGCGCCCATCTGCTCGATGATGCGCGCGGCGGCGAGCCCGCCCAGCCAGGCGCACTCCGCAAGCGGACGCGGCCGGGTATAGGCGTGCAGGAAGCCGGCGGCGTAGAGGTCGCCCGCTCCGGTGGTGTCCACGAGCCGCTCCACGCGGACCGCCGGCACCTCTTGCCGTTCGCCGCCGGAGACGATCAGCGAGCCCTCCGCGCTGCGCGTGAGCGCCGCCGTCTCCACCATCCCGGCCACGGCTTCGGCCGCTTCCCGGAGGTCCGCAGCCCCGGTGAGCGATACCGCCTCCTCCTCGTTCGCGAACAGCAGGTCCACCCGTTCGGCGATCAGTTCGAGGAAGGTCTCCCGGTGCCGGGCGACGCAGAACGGGTCGGAGAGCGTGAGCGCGACCTTGCGCCCGGCGGCGCGCGCGGCGTCCGCCAGCTTCGCCATCGCCGCCTTGGCCTCGGGCGCGTCCCACAGATAGCCTTCGAGATAGGTGACCGCCGCCCGCGCCGCTGCTGTCTCGTCAATGTCGGCGGGTTCGATTTCGGCGGCGGCGCCCAGCATGGTGAGCATGCTGCGCTCGGCGTCGGGCGTGACGAAGACGAGGCAACGGCCGGTCCCGGCGCCCGAGGTCGCGGCCGGCGTGTCGAACCGCACGCCGGCCGCGCGGATGTCGCGGCGGAAGGCCTCGCCCGCATCGTCGTTGCGCACCCGCCCGATATAGCCGGTCCGGGCCCCGAGGGAGGCGAGGCCGGCGGCCGTGTTGCCCGCCGAACCGCCCGACGCCACCGCAGCCGGCACGACCCTGCCGTACAGTTCGGCCGCCACCGGCTCGTCGACCAGGGTCATGATTCCCTTTTCGACGCCGTTTTCGGCCAGCCAGGCATCGTCCACATGGACCAGCACATCCAGCATGGCGTTGCCGACGGTCAGAACATCGAGCGGGGCGTCTTTCATGGGAACTCCGGGGGCCGGGAAACCGCCGGAGTATAGACCCGGATTTGCCGCCGGTATCGCAGCCATGTCCGGGAGGCGCCGCCGTCAGCCGGCCAGGAGCTCCGACACGCACCCGTCCAGAAAACGCATGAAGCCGCCGTCCTTGCGGCTCGGCGTCGCCGCGCAATGCCCCCAGTCGGAGACATAGGGCCGGAGCTCGGCATTCGGCATATGCCGGGCCTCGATCTCGTTGTCTTCGGGAGGGAAATAGAGGTCCGTCGTGGAGGGGACGAGGATTGCGCGCGCCCGTATGGCGCCCAGCGCGCGCTCGAAGTCGCCGCCATACCGCTCGCTGGCGCTGATGTCGCCGAGTTGCCAGGTCCGGAGCTTGGCCAGCAGGTCGTTCGCGTCCCACCCGAGATGGTCGCGCTCCCAGTCCAGCAACAGCTCCTCCCAGGTCTCGAAGCCGAGCTCGCGGTGGAGCCGCTCCCGGTAGAAGGCCTGCGAATAGGCCCACCCCGCATAGACCCGTCCGAACGCCCTCAAGCCCGCCTCGGGCGGCGCGCGATAGTCGCCCCCGGCAAACGCACTGTCCGCCAGCAGCGCCGCCTTGACGCCTTCCAGAAACACCTTGTTGTGCGGCGAGGTGCGCGCGGCGGCGCAGAAAGGCAGGATGGCGGCGACCATGTCGGGAAACTGCGCGCCCCATTGATAGGACTGGCAGCCCGCCATGGACCATCCGAGCACGAGGGCAAGGCGCTTCACGCCCAGGACTCCGGTGAGCAGCCGGTGCTGGCAACGGACATTGTCGTGAAGCGTGACGGCGGGGAAGCGCGGACCATCGAAGGGCGGCGGCGTGTTGCTTGGCGAGGAGGACAGGCCGTTGCCGAACATGTCGATCGAGACGATGAACCAGCGCGACGGATCGAGGGACGGCACCCGGCGGATATAGGCCTCGTTGCGAACATGCGTGCCCGTGTAGAAGGTGGGCATGAGGATTGCGTTGTCGCCCGCGGCATTGAGCGAACCCCAGCTCTTGCAGGCCAGTCGCGCGTTCGGCAGCGTCCCGCCCGACTGGAGCGTCACCTCGCCGAGGTCGAAGGTCTCGTAGCCGGTCGCCAATTGGAAGCGCGCCCCCGTTTCTGTCCCGGATGTAAGCGGCGTTCAGTAAAGCCGCAGATACTCTTCGACCTCCCAGTCCGTCACCGCCTGGTGGTAGCGCTCCCACTCATCAGTCTTGTAGCGCAGCCAGGAGTCCATCATCGCCGGCCCCAGTACCTCGGCCGCCAGCGGGTCGCCTCTCAGGATTTCGGTGGCCTCGAGCAGGTTTCGCGGCAGTCGCTTTCCGCCGGCCGCGTGGATTTCCTCGTCCGAGAGTTCGTAGAGGTCCCTGTTCAGCGGCGGCCCGGGATCGACGCGCTCCGCCACGCCGGCAACCGCCGCCGCAGTGGTCACGGCGAGCGACAGGTAGGGGTTCATGCACATGTCGGCGGCGCGGTTCTCGATGCAGAACCGGTTCTGCGGCAGGCGCAGCATGCAGGAGCGGTTGTTATCGCCATAGGTCATGTGCGTCGGCGCCCAGGTCACGGTGCCGCCCTCGAACCCGCCGACCCGGGGCACCAGCCCGTTGTAGGAGTTGACCGTCGGGCAGGCGATGGCGGTGAGCGCCCCGCCGTGGCGCAGCAACCCTCCAACCGCGTGATAGGCGGCGTCGCTCCAGCCGCCGTCCGGGTCCGCGAAAAGGTTCGCGCCCGGCCTGTCCAGCCGCTGCATCGAATAGTTGATGTGGGCGCCCGAACGCCAGTCGCCCACGGTCGGCTTGGGCATGAAGGTGACGAACAGGCCGTGCTTCTTGGCGACCTCCTTCAGCAGCACCCGGAGGAACACCAGCCGGTCCGCCATGCCGAGGACGTCCGTGTAGCCGAAATCGAGCTCGAACTGCGAATAGGCGCCTTCGGCCACCACGTCCTTCAATCCCCAGCCGAGCTCGTCGAGAATGTCGATGAGCGCGCCGAGAAAGCCCATCGAATCGATGGAGAACTCAACGTCGTAACCGAACGCCTGGCGTCGCGGGCGCACCCCCTCGCCGGCGGGCGGATCGTCGTCGAACGCCTTGACGGGCCGGCCGTCCCGCCAGCGCATGACGATGAATTCCGGCTCGATGCCCGCGAAGCCGGCCAGCCCCTTGTCCGCGGCGTCGGCGGCGACGCGCTTGAGCGTGTGGCGCGGACACAGCCTGTAGGGCGCGTCCTCCCACCACAGGTCCGCGAACATCCACGCGCAGTTGCGGTCCCAGGGGCAGATGACAAGCGTGTCGAGATCGGGGACCGGAATCTGGTCCGGGTCGGCCGGTGTGAGCTCCGGCACGAACGAAATGGAATGCACGGCGAATTGCGGACCCTTGCCCATGCACAGGTTCTCGAAATCGCCGAGCGGCACCGGTTTCGTCTTGGGCTGCCCGAACAGGTCGATCCAGCAGGAGAACACGTATCGGACTCCCGCCTCGGCGAGCTTCGCCCGCGCTTCGCGGACACGCTCGATATCGGGCAGCGCTCCGGCCATGTCTGTCGGTATCGGATTCATCGGACGCACCCCTTGCCTCGCTGCGACTCGATCCTGATAATATTCAACTCATACCCGCCAATTTACCATATTTTCTCAAATTACTCTTCCATAAATTGACAAAATCCCGCAAATCTTGCAATATTATGAAAAATCAAAAGAACTGACCCCATCCCGAATTCGGGGGACCCGGAACACATGCCGCCAGCCATGCCCTCGCAACCGTCCCCTGCCTCCGCCGGCAACGTCTCCGCGCTGTCGTCTCCCGGCGACGACCTCAACCGGAAAATCGTCCGCCTGCTCCAGGCCGACGGCCGCGCGACCTACGGCGAGATCGGGCAGAAGCTCGGCGTTTCGGGCGGGACGGTCCGCAACCGGGTGGCCCGCATGCGCGAGACCGGCATGCTGCGCATCGTGGCCGTGGTCGATCCGGTGGCGGTCGATTACGAGGCGGACGCGATGCTCGGCGTCAAGGCCGCGCCCGGGGTCACGCCGGCCGCGCTGGCGGAGCGGCTCGGCCCCTGCTCCGCCGTCGTCTACATCATGTGGGTCAGCGGCCGCTTCGACCTGCTGGTCGAGGTCGTGTGCTACGAGGAAACCGAGTTCGAGCTCTTTCTCAACGACCATATCCACGGCCGCTCCGACATCGCCCATGTCGAGGTCATGACCCGGATCGGCATGTTCAAGAACCAGTTCCTCCTCAAGCGCCACGTGCCTTAGCGCCTGATCCGTTGGTGTTGAAGCGGCCTCGTCCACATAGCCTCGACCGTCACCCCGGACGGAGCGCGGCGTAGATCCGGGGCGGCGGTTGGGGGCGTGCGGCGCCGGGCCGACCGGGACAGATGTGTGAATCCGGCGGGGTTCGGGAGCCGGGACGACGAACGAAGGGCCTGTCCATCGGCCGCAGCCTTGCAGGGTGTCATGGAGTGTCATGTTTTGTCATGTTTCGTCATGGTCCGGTCGCCGGCGCGCATGGCGCGGTTGGCCTGCGGCGGCGGGCGCGGGGTGCTCCGGCAGCGTCGCCGCCGGTTCTGGCGGGGGTCGGTTGCGGTCATGCGTGCCTCCTTCGGGGCAAAGGGCGGGACAGGGTGTCCCTGTTTTGCGCGCGTTTCGCGTGCGGGCGCGGGCGGGTGTCGGCGCCGGCGCGGTTCGTGCGCCTGATTGCGCGCGCGAGACGGCGCACGCACCTCTCGCGCTTGCTCACGCCGGGGGCTTTTTCGGCCCCCAGCCGGTCGCTTTCTGCAGAAACGCCGAAAGGCGGCCCCGGGAGCCGCCTCTCTCTACTTTCATTCTACACCATACCGCCAAATGTCAAGCCCATATCGGGAACAAAAATGATAAATCCAGGAAAATTTCTTGCAGCCCGTTGAACCGGCGGAATAGAGCATGATCCATTCCAACTGGAACGACTGCATTTGGCGGGTAGCGTCGGGCCTTGACCTCATTCGTCACCCCGGCCCCCGAGCCGGGGTCCATCCATGACTCTCGATGCCGCCGCTGCCGGTGGAGAGCCGGCTCAA
>JAJEAZ010000304.1 GCA_022824105.1 Alphaproteobacteria bacterium | reverse complement strand
AGCACGCCAAGCAGGCCGGCGCCGACGGCATCCTCGTGGTGACGCCCTACTACAACAAGCCGAACCAGGACGGCCTCTACGAGCATTTCAAGGCGATCAACGACGCCGTCGAGATCCCGATGATCATCTACAACATCCCGCCGCGCTCCGTGGTGGACATGACCGTGGAGACCATGGCGGAACTCGCAAAGCTGCCGAATGTCGTGGGCGTCAAGGACGCGACCACCGACCTCCAGCGCCCGCTGGAGACGCGCATCGCCGCCGGTCCGGACTTCTGCCAGCTCTCCGGCGAGGACGGCACGGCGCTCCCCTTCCTGATCCAGGGCGGCGTCGGCTGCATTTCGGTCAGCGCCAATGTCGCGCCGAAGCTCTGCTCGATGATGCACGACGCCTGGCAGCAGGGCGCGCTGGAAACGGCGATGCAGATCAACGAGCGGCTGCTGCCGCTGCACAAGGCGATGTTCTTCCAGCCGAGCCCGGCGGGCGCCAAATACGGCGCGCATCTGCTCGGGCATTGCGAGCCGGACACGCGCCTGCCGCTCACGCCCGCCGCGCCGGCGACGCAGGCCCAGGTGCGCAGCGCCATGACGGGCCTGGAACTGATCGGCTAATCTCACCCGATGCCCGTCCGGCTGGTCGCCCAGAACCGCCGGGCGCGGCACGACTATTTCATCGAGGACGTGCTCGAGGCCGGAATGCAGCTTTCCGGCAGCGAGGTGAAATCCTTGCGCGAGGGGCGCGGCTCCATCGTGGAGGCCTATGCGGTCGAGCGGTCGGGCGAGGTCTTCCTCATCAACGCCCATATCCCGGAATACAAGCCGGCGCGGCATTTCGGGCACACGGCGAAGCGCCCGCGCAAGCTCCTGCTCCACAGGCGCGAGATCGACCGCCTGGCCGGCGCCGTCCGCCGCGAAGGCGCCACCATCGTGCCGCTCAAGCTCTATTTCAACGAGCGCGGGCGCGCAAAGCTGGAACTCGGCCTCGCCCGGGGCAAGCGCAAGGTGGACAAGCGCCACGCCATCAAGGAACGCGACTGGAAGCGCGACAAGCAGCGCCTGATGAAGGCGCGGGGGTGAGCGGGAAGTCTGAGGTTATCTCGCCGATACAACGGGTTGCGAGAAAATTGCCCGATGTTTTCATTTTTTGTTCCCGAAGAGGCTTGACTTTCACCCACATGGTGTAGAATGAAAGTAGAGAGAGGCGGCTCCCGGGGCCGCCTTTCGGCTTTTCTGCGCAGGAGAGCGGCTGGGGCCGCGAAAAAGACCCCGGCGGGAACGGACGGGCGAGGTGCGTGTGCCGTCTCGCGCGCGCAATCAGCCGCGCGAACCGCGCCGGCGCCGACACCCGCCCGCGCCCGCCCGCGATACGCGCGAAACAGGGACACCCCTGTCCCGCCCTTTGCCTGGAAGGAGATGGCATGACCGAAACCGACCCACGCCCCGAACTGGCGGCGATTCTGGCCGCAAGGCTCGGGCCCGCCGCCGACGCCCTCCTCCCGTCATGCCCGGAACAAGTCCGGGCATGACGGCAGCGAGGACGAGTTCCACTATGGCGGCGAGGTGTGGAAAGGCAGCATCGCCGCGCCCGGGTTCGGGGAATGGCTGGGAGACCTGGAGCGCCG
Source organism: Alphaproteobacteria bacterium (assembly GCA_022824105.1). Lineage (GTDB taxonomy): Bacteria > Pseudomonadota > Alphaproteobacteria > Bin95 > Bin95 > Bin95. Next base: position 1,368 of record JAJEAZ010000304.1, on the reverse strand, counting down.
CGTCGGGCGCATCCCGATGGAAGACGGCGAGGAGGGCCGGCTGATCGAATACCATGTCGGTGAGCGGGTCTTCGTGGGCCCGCCCGACACGCCCGAGTTCAAGGCATGGCGCGAACGGCAGAGGCGCCGCGAGGAGCGCGAAAAGCAGCAGGCCGCCGCGTGCGCCCATGACAAAACATGACATTTGCGGAGGGCCGCATGGCAAAAACATGACAATTCATGACATCCACGCAGGGGTCCCCGCCGCCGCCCCGGCCCTCCTTTCGTCATGCCCGGACTTGTTCCGGGCATCTCCATCGGGGCCATTGCGCCGGCGGAATTGGATGCCCGGAACAAGTCCGGGCATGACGGAGGGGGGCGTTCGGGCATGACGGAGGGGGCGCATCCGGGCTTGACGGAAGAACCTGTCCCGAGCCTGTAAGGAGGGCGTTCGGGCAAGACCAAAAGGAGACGGGCGACAAGCCATGACCGGAACACCGCCCCATGACACATCATGACACTTCCGCAGGGGTCCACGCCGCCGCGTGCGCTCCCCAACCGCCCCCCCGGCCCCGATCCGGGACCATGGCGCCCGACGCAGTCGCAGGCGGTGGACAGTATGCTCAAACGCCGAAGCTGCCGCCAGAACCGAGGCCGGATCCCCGCTTCCCCGCTCGGACGGCGAATGCCGTTGCCATCCTCCCTTATGCGATCAGCGGCATGATCTCCTCGGCGAACCGGGAGAGGCGCTCTTCGGTCCGGTCGACGGAGCGGGCGGCGAAGTTCAGGAAGACGCAGCCGACCCCAAGCTCGCCAAGCGCGCGCAGGTCGGCGGCGCGCTCTTCCGCGCTTCCGGTGAGGAACCGGCGCCCGCCCTCGCCGCCGTCCGCCGCCTCCTCGAAATGCCAGGGCGCGGAATAGGCGAGCCCGATGGTGGCAGGGTCGCGGCCCGCCGCCTCGGCGATGCGGAACAGGCGGTCGCGCCGGGCCCGGTAGCGGTCCAGGCTGTCAAGCATGGCGCGCGGATTGTTGCCGATGGGATACCAGGCGTCGCCCAGCGCCACGACCCGGCGGAGCGCCGGCGCGCTCTCGCCGCCGATCCAGAGCGGCGGGTGCGGCTTCTGCACCGGATGGGGCAGGGTCGATATGTTGGAGAAGCTGGCGTACTCGCCGGCGAAATTGGCGGGGTCCCCGGTCCAGACCGCCTTGAAGACCCGGAGATATTCGTCCGCAACCCGGCCGCGCTCGTCGAAGGGCGGCAGGCCGACCGCCTCGAACTCCTCGCGCATCCAACCGACGCCGCAGCCGACGGTGACGCGCCCGCCGCTCAACAGGTCCGCCGTCGCAAGCTGCTTCGCCGCCAGAACGGGATTGCGGTGCGGCAGCACC
>JAJEAZ010000726.1 GCA_022824105.1 Alphaproteobacteria bacterium | reverse complement strand
AGGGTCACGCGAACGGCGCCTCCGCAAGGCGGCTGACAAAGGCTTCGCGCCAGCTGTTGACGTCGTTGCGGCGCAGCGCCTCCATATTCGACTGCCAGCGTTCGACACGTTCTTCCCGCGGCATGTCCAGCGCCAGTTGGACGGCCTCCGCCACGCCTTCCGTGTCGTAGGGATTGACGGCTATGGCGCCCGGTATCGAATGCGCTGCGCCGGCGAAGCGCGACAGCACCAGAACGCCCGGGTCCGACGGCGGCTGCGATGCCACATATTCCATGGCGACGAGGTTCATGCCGTCGCGAAGCGGGGTAATCAGGCCGACCTGCGCGGTGCGCAACAGGCCGAACAGCGTGCGCCGGGCGAAACTCTTGTTGAGGTAGCGGATGGGAACCCAGTCGAAGTCCGCGAACTCGCCGTTGATGTGGCCGGCCAGCGTTTCGAGCGTCCGGCGAATCTCCACATATTCGGGCACCCCTATCCGGGTGGGCGTTGCAATCTGCATCAGGCTCACCCGGTTCCGGTTGGCCGGATATGCGTTCAGCAGGTGGCCGAAGGACATGAAACGCTCCGGCAGGCCCTTCGAATAGTCCAGCCGGTCCACGCCGACGATGAGCCGGCGCCCGCCGAGACTGGTGCGCAAGCGCGCGCCGTAGCGGGCCGCGGCGGCGCCGGCCGCCATCCGCTCGATATTGTCCGTATCCACCCCGATGGGATGGACTTCCGCCGAGGCCGTGCGGCCGAGCGCCCGGAAGATCGTTTCCCCGGCCATCTCGCCGCTGGCCTCCTGGATGGCGTAGTCGAGCAGGCTGCGCCGGTCGGCCGCGGTCTGGAAGCCGATCAGGTCGTAGGCGAAGAACGAGCGCATCAGTTCCTGGTGTTCCGGCAGCGCGAGCAGCAGCTCCAGTGGCGGCAGCGGCGTGTGCAGGAAGAAACCGATACGGTTGGACACGCCGGCGCGGCGGAGCTCCTCCGCCATCGGGATCAGGTGGTAGTCGTGAACCCAGATGATGTCGTCCGGCTCGATCAGGTCGATCAGCTTGCGGGCGAAATAGGCGTTGACGCGCCGGTAGCCCGTATAGTTGCGGCGGCTGAAATTCGCGAGGTCCAGCCGGTAGTGGAACAGCGGCCAGAGCGTGCTGTTGGCGAAGCCGTTGTAGTACTCGTCATGGTCGCGGGTGGACAGATCGAAGGTCGCGTAGGTCAGTCTGCCGGACCGGACCTTGTTCACGGCTTCGTCGGGCACGTCGGAAACGTCGCCGCTCCACCCGAACCATATGCCCCCGGAGCGTTTCAGCGCAGCCAGGACGGCGACCGCCAGCCCTCCGGAAGTGGGCTTGGTTTCGTCGACCGGCGCCACGCGGTTGGAAACGACGACCAGCCGGCTCACGGGTGCAGCCTCCTCAGAATGCTTCCTCCCAGGACCTGGAAAGCCGCAGCGCCGACACGATCAGGCCGACCATGCTGTAGGTCTGGGGAATGTTGCCCCACAATTCGTTCGTCCTGGTATCCAGGTCTTCCGACAGCAGTCCCGCCCGGTTCCGGCAGGCGAGCATGTTCTCGAACAGCTGCCGCGCCTCGTCCCGGCGGCCGACCGCCGCCAGCGCATCGATATACCAGAAAGTGCAGACATTGAATGCGTTGTGCGGCGTTCCGAAATCGTCTTCCTCGACATAGCGGAACACATGGTCGCCGCGGCGCAGCTCGCGTTCCACGGCGGCGATGGTGCCGAGGAACCGGGGATCGTCGGCCTCGCAGAACGAAAGTTCGTGCATCAGCAGCAGCGCCGCATCCACCTCGGTGCCGCCGAACGCGCTGACATAGGCCTGCTTCTCCTCGTTCCAGCCGTCCCGTTCGATCCGGGCGCGGATCGTCCGGGCGTGTCCGTTCCAGACGGAAGCGCGGTCCGGATGGTCGAGCTGCATGGCGATCCGGGCCAGGCGGTCGCAGGCGGCCCAGCACATCAGGGCGGAGAAAGTGTGGGCGCGCTCGCGCCCGCGCAGCTCCCAGAGGCCGGCGTCAGGCTGGTCGAACATCCGCGCCGCCGTCTCGCCGATGCGCTCCAGGGTCTCGAACAGCCGGTCGTCGCCATGCAGGTCGATGCGCCGGTCGAAAAAGGCCTGCGCGCAGGCGAGCACGACGGCGCCGTAAACATCGTGCTGGGTCTGCACATAGGCGAGGTTGCCGACGCGCACGGGCCCGTGGCCGCGATAGCCGGCCAGCGTTTCGACGGAGGACTCCGAGAGCGTCGTCTCCATCTGGACGCCGAACACGGGCTGCAGGCGGCCGTCCGGGCTTGAGGCGACGATATTGAGAATGTAGCGCAGGAACTCTTCCATCGTGCGCGTCGCGCCGAGGCGATTGAGCGCGCGGATGGTGAAATAGGCGTCGCGCAGCCAGCAGAAGCGGTAGTCCCAGTTGCGCTCCGTGCCCGCCGCCTCCGGCACCGAGGTGGTGACGGCCGCGACGATGGCGCCGCTGTCCTCGACCGAACAGAGCTTGAGCGTGATCGCCGCGCGTATGACGGCGTCCTGCCACTCGAACGGTACGGCCAGGTAGCGCGCCCATTCGCGCCAGTACTCGTCGGTCCGCTCCTCGAACTCGCGCGCGACCTCATGCACCGGCCGCGTCAGCGCCTCATCCTGCGTCAGGATGAGATCGACAGGCTTGTCCAGGAGGAACGACGTCTCGTCATACACGAAGGAGACCGGCACTTCCGTGGTCAGGCGCAGGACATGGTCGGGCAGGATGTAGCGGATGTGATTGCTGCCGCGCGTCACCTGGGCGGGCTCGGCGCCATAATTGCTGGCAGGGCGCAGTCTTATGCGGATGCGCGGCGCGCCCCCCAGCCGGCGGATGCGCCGCACGAGGCTCAACGGCCGGAAGAGCCGCCCGAACTGCTTGAACCGGGGCGCGAAGTCCAGGATCTCGATGGCGGCGCCGTTCTCCGCGAACAGGCAGGTTTCGACGATGGCCGAGTTGGGCCGGTATGTCTGCTCGCTGCGCTGGAAACCTTCGATCTCGACTTCGTAGAACCCGATTTCCGTCTCCGGCTCCAGCAGGTCGCAGAAAACGGGGTTGCCGTCGAAGCGCGGCATGCAGGCCCACACGATGCGCGCGCGGGGGTCCATCAGTGCGGCGTAGCTGCTGTTGCCGATCATGCTGAGTTCGAGCGAGCGCATCTCATCCCTCCATTGCCGCCAGCCAGGCATGGACCGCCGCGACATCCGCGAGGCGCCACTCGGCGTCAGTTGCGCCGTCGCCGCCGACGCGCACGGTCACGCCGCCCTTCGCACGCACGGCGCGGAAGGCAGCTTCGTCGGTTAAGTCGTCGCCGGCAAACACCGGACGGCGGCCGGCGAATGGCGGCTCGGACATGAACGCCGTTACGGCCGTGCCCTTGTCCGCCCCCTCGGGACGGAGTTCGATCACCGCCTTTCCGCGCTGGACGGCAATGCCCCGCCGCACGCCGCCCAGCGCCGCCTCTACGGTAGCAGCTACCGATGCGCAGAGGTCGGGCCGCGCGCGGTAATGCAGGGCGAGCGCCGCGCCCTTGTCTTCCAGCAGGAGGCCCGGATGGCCGGCCGCGAAGTCCCGCAGCGCAGCCCGGAGCTCGTCATGGCGGGGCAGGGCCGGGGGCGGGTGGAAGGACCCGCCCGCGGAGCGCCGTTCGAGACCGTGCAGGCCGGCGGCGGGCAGGGTGAGCGGCGCCAGGATCCGGTCGATGTCCGAAACGGGCCGGCCGCTGACGATCGCAAGCGCCGACCCGGCGCGCCGCGACAGGGTTTCGAGCAGCGCCGGCAGGCCGCGCGCGGGCCGCACGGCGTCCGGGGCGGGCGCGATTTCGATCAGCGTCCCGTCGAGGTCGAGGAACAGGGCGTCGCCGGCGGTGACGCGGGGCGGCTTCATGCCGGGTGCGGCTGCAGGGCGGCCCCGAGGCATTCGAACAGGGCCGTGAGGTCGCAGGCCAGACTCGCGAATCCCGGCCCGGGCGCCAGCGTCGCCTCGTCCATATAGAGGGCCCGGTTGATCTCGACCTGGAGCGCGTGGCGGTGCTTGTCGGGCCGGCCGTAGCGCCTCGTCGTATATCCGCCCGAATAGGGGTCGTTGCGCACGACGCTGTAGCCCCGGTCCTTCAGATGTGCATCGGCCGCAGCGATGATGTCGCGCGAGCAGGCCGTGCCGTAGCGGTCGCCCAGCACGATGTCCGCGCCTCGTGCGCCTTCCGCCCATCGCCCGCCCCAGCTTGCCGACGGCATCGAGTGCAGATCGATCAGGAGCGCCTTCCCGAACCGCCGGCGCGTCTCCTCGACCAGCCCCGTCAACGCCGCATGGTAGGGTGTGTGCAGCCGCTCGACCCGCTGCCGCGCTTCCCGGAAGGTCAGTTTGCCGCGATAGATCTCGAGCCCGATGCCGACCGAGCGCGGAATCGTGCCGAGCCCGGCGGCGATGCGCGGCGTTCTGGTTTTCACATAGCCCGGCAGCGGCTCCGCGAACATCGCCGGGTCCAGCTCCCAGGGTTCGCGATTGACGTCCAGGAAGGCGCGGGGGAAATGAGCGCGCAGCAAGGGCGCCCCGATCCGGACTGCGCCCGCCCCGAGCCGGTCCACATGGCAGTCCTCGTTACGGCGCAGCAGGTCCAGGTCGAGCGGGGATGCGTCCAGGAAGGCGCGCGGATAGACCGCGCCGCTGTGCGGGCTCGCGACGACGATGGGGAGCAATTGCTCTTCCGGCCGCTGCACCTCATGCGCTGCACCATTGCAGGGCGCAGCCGGTGTGGACCGGGTCGCGGCAGGCGAGAGCGTCTCGCCGTCCATCGGCGGGCGCGGCGGCTAGATCCCGAAATTCTTGAAGCGCTTGTTGAAGCGCGCGACCTGCCCGCCCGTATCGACAAGCCGTTGATTGCCGCCGATCCACGCGGGGTGCGACAACGGGTCGATATCGAGCCTGAGCGTGTCGCCCTCGCTGCCCCATGTGGAGCGCGTCTTGAATTCGGTCCCGTCGGTCATCACGACGTTGATTTCGTGATAGTCGGGGTGGATATCGGCTTTCATCGCGGCGACGCTCCCGGAAGGGCAAGGCGCGCCTGTATAGCGAAGGCCGGCGCGGCGCTCAAGCGCCCTTGCACTATGCGCGAGGCCGCGCGGCGGCTATTACCCGTTGCGCTGCGGCGAACGAAGACAGGCGATGCGACGACCGAACCCGGCCATGTCAGCCCGAGAGGCCTCGCGCAACCTGCGCCCCCTGCGCGCGCTGGCGGGTTATCTCGCGCCCTACTGGCGGCAGGCCGCCGGCGCGTCCGTTGCGCTCATGGTTGCGGCGGGCACGGTGCTCGGCATCGGCATGGGGCTGCGCCACCTCGTCGATAACGGCATTGCCGGCAACGATCCCGCCGTGCTGGACGCCGCGCTCGTCATCCTGCTCGGCGTCATCGTCGTGCTCGCTGCCGCCACCTA
>JAJEAZ010000303.1 GCA_022824105.1 Alphaproteobacteria bacterium | reverse complement strand
GTAACGGTTCGGTAGTGCCGTGGAGGGGCCGGATTCAGCGATTGAGGGCCCGTTTCCAGTCTTTTCGCAGGGGCCGGAGCCAGATGTCCTTCCTGGGCTTGTCGTAGAGCTTGTGGCGGTCGTAGCGCCCGCGCCCCTGGGTCGTTCCGACGCGGGTCCAGCCGGATGCCTTGTAGACGGCGCCGGTGTAGCGCGGGGTCTGGACGAAGGTCTCGATGAGCACGGGCGCGGTGTTGTAGCGCTCGGCCCAGTCGATGGGCAGGCGGCGGCGGACGATGGCGAGGATGTGCGAGCCCAGGTTGGGGATCTTGATCCAGGGCAGGATCAGGAACCTGGGATTATCGACCACCAGCGGCAGGTTCTTCTCGCGCATCTCGGGGGACCAGCCGATGAAGGCATCGCGCGGCGCCAGCTTCCAGGCGGCGGTCGAGAAGCCGAGCATGGCGAGCGGCCAGCCGTTTCGGTCGTGGACGGCGTAGCGCATCTGGGCGCCGACCAGGGTCTTGTAGCCGAGGTAGTGGTAGCGGGCGACGAACTCGTTCCAGAGCTTGCCCTCTCGGGTTCCGCGCACGACGGTGCGCATGTTGAGCGGGCGGATCTCGTCCAGCGTCGTCGGGGCGGGGAAGAGCGGCGGCTCGGTGTCGGGCCCGAAGACGATCGGCTTTGGCGGACCCGGCTGCCACCTCGGCGGCGGCAGGGTGATCAGACCGTCCTTGTGCATGGCCAGCATGGTGACGCGGGCCATCATGTCCTTGAGCCCGCCGTCGGGCTTGACCCAGCCGATGCGCCGGCAGAACTCCTTGGACAGGGCATGGCGGTTGAGCGGCGGGGGGCCGGCGATCAGCGCGCGCAGCAGCGCCATCTCTTCGGCGCTGAAGTCTCGCCCGTAATAGCGGCACTCGATGGTGCCGCTCACCCCGGCACCAGGAACTCGCGCCTGCGCTTCTCGCTCATCGACCACGGCAGCCACGGTTTGAGGTCATCCGGCGGTTGGCCACCATTCTCCGCGCACGCCTGCAGCCATGCTCGAAGCCAGCGCAGGATGTCGATGTCGTTCATCTTGAGGGTGCACACGACCGTGTACATCATCGCCGTGAACTCGGCACCGAGCTCGCTGTCGGAGCCGAAGCTGAGGCGTCTTCCGATCACCGGCGCCCTCAGCACGCGCTCGGCAAAATTGTTGTCCATCGGCACCAGTGGGTGGTCGACGAAGACGCACAATCCCTTGCGATGGTTCAGCAGCGAGCGCAGCGCCTTGCCCTCGCGTGCCCCGGCCGGCAGGTCGGACAGTTGCCGTTCAGCCTCGGAGAACAAGGCGTCGAGCCCCTCCTTCAGCTTGTCGTGCGCGACGTCGAACTTCGGCGACTGTCGTTCGAGAGGGTGAGCGGGGTCGTAGTGCTCCAGCCGCGCGTCGTTCAAGCGGTAAATCCTCGCGATCCGCTCGATCCATCCCTGGCACCACTCCGTCAGCCGCACCTGGCCGGCCGCGCAGTCGATGAATGTTCGGCGTTGATGCGCCCAACACCACTGCAGGATGATCTTGCCGGCGAGATCGCGTTCCAGCTTCTTGTAGGTGGACAGGCGGTCGCACACCAGGATCATGCCGTCGGCGGTGCCGCCGAACAGCTTCATCGCGACCTCTGCGGAGCGCGAGGGATCGCTATGGAAGAAGGCCGCGTCTTCGGTTACCGAGGTCCACAGCCAGGAGCGGGCGGAGCCGCCCGTCTCGCGTAGCGAACGGATGCGCCAGCCGGTCTCGTCGCTGTGGCGCACCGCCGCCTTGTTCTGGTGATCGAGGATCGCTTCCGCCACCGGCTTGAACAGCGGCATGAAGGGCTTGACGCTACTGCCCAGCGTCCCCGGCGAGATCGAAAGGCCCATATCGGACATCCATGCCGCGACCCGCTTGAGCGGGCGGAAGCAGGCGTAGCGCTCGTACAGATACTGCGACCAGACGCTGATCCCGTAGGGCGTCCTGTCGAACAGGCGCGGCACCGGAGGCGCGATCACCTCCTGGGGCGAGGACGCGCACTCGCAGGCCCGGCGCCAGCGGGGACGGACGATCCTGCGCTTGTGGGCCTTGACCTCGATCTCGAAGATGGCGCTCTCTTCCGTGCCGTTCGGCGCGTAGGGCTTGCCGCAACAGGAACAGATGCGCGCGTCCTCCGGCGGGGGCTTCTCTTCCTTCCGCTCCTCGAGCCCGGGCCGCTGGGTGCGGCCATGGCCGGGTGCGCCGCGCTGCTGGCCGCGCGTGCGCCCGGTGGACGGCTTCTTCTGCTTCTCGCTCTTCCTGCCAAACAGCGTCCTGGATAGCGCCGCTCCGGTCGCGCGAAGCTTGGAGACCCGCGCCTCCAGCGCCGCGATCCGGGCCTGCGACGTCTTCGCGGCCTTGCGCAACCGGACGTTCTGCCGGATCAACGACCTGATCGTGGCCTTCTGGCGCCTCGATCTCCGCAGGGCCTTGCGCAGATCGGCGTCGGCCGCGGACAACGCCACCTTGCCCCAAGTTGGCACTTTTCCGCTTCCTGTGTTCTTTAGAGGTTTGATTCAACGCAATATTTTTCTCGACAGATTCCAACATGGCACTACATTTTGTTGGAATCTGTCAGCTCATCAGGCGGGTCCTCGTGCGGTGGATGGCGGGGGTCACGCCCGCCGCCGAGGAGATTGCGGCAACCTCGGCGGCCGGGCGCGTGTCCTGGCGGT
>JAJEAZ010000226.1 GCA_022824105.1 Alphaproteobacteria bacterium | reverse complement strand
CCTTCGCCTCGCCCGCGAGCCGGATGGTCTCGAGCCGGCGCGCGGGTACCTTGTCCGGCGAGCCGTAGTGGGGCATGCCCTTTTCGCAGAGCCGGTCGGACGCGCTTTCCAGCATGATGCCCATCGAGGCCGAAACGCCCCGCAGTTCCGCCAGCTCTTCGGCCGTCATCAGGCCGGGATTGAGGTGCGGCAGCAGGCCGGTCTCCTCGAAGACCAGCTTCGCCATCGCCTTCAGATAGTCGAGGGTCGTTTCGTAGCCGAGTTCGGCCAGCGCCTCCCGCGCGGCGCGGTAGCGCCGCTCCGGCTTGTCGCCGAGCGTGAACAGCGCCTCCTTGCAGCCGGCCGCTGCGCCCGCCCGCGCGATGTCGAGCACCTGTTCCGGCGTCATGTAGGCGGCCTCGCCCCGGCGCGGCGGCTTGGCGAAGGTGCAGTAATGACAGACGTCGCGGCAGAGATGCGTCAGCGGAATGAACACCTTGCGCGAATAGCTGACCCGCGGCCCGTGCAGCCGGTCGCGCAGCCGGGCCGCCGCATCCATCAGGCCCTCAAGGTCGCCGCAATCGGCAAGCGCCAGCGCCTCTGCGGGCTCCGGGCGTCGGTCGATATATTGCAGAAGTTCCATACTGGCGACCTTAGCGGCGGACTGCCGGATGGGGCAAACATATGGCGCAGGCGGGCGGGCAGGTCCATGGGGCGGCGGGCTAATATTGCGGCCGGCGCTTCTCCAGGAAGGCGGCCACGCCCTCCCGGAAGTCGGGAGAGGCGCGCACCCGGTCGCCCAGCGCCTGCTCTCGCGCTTCCTGGGAGAGCGTCCATTCCTCCAGCCCGGCGGTGATCTGCTCCTTGACCGCCTGCACCGCCGCCGGGCTGTTGGCGGCAATCAGCCGCGCCTTCTCCACCGCCCAGTCCAGAAGCTCTCCGGCCGGCACCACCGCGTTCACCAGCCCGATGGCGCGGGCTTCCTCCGCGTCCAGCAGGCGGCCGGTCAGGATCATGTCCATGAGATGCACATAGCCGATCTGGCGCACCAGCTTGGTCGCCGCGCCGCCGAAGGGATAGATGCCCCATTTGACCTCGGGCAGCCCGAAACGGGCGTGGGGCGCGGCCCCGCGCAGGTCGGTGGAGATCAGCAGTTCGACCCCGCCAGCAACGCAGTCTCCGTTGACCGCCGCCACGATGGGCTTGCGGTAACGCTTCGTCTTGAGAAGCGCGCGCGCCACCGCCGCAGACGTTTCCGGAGACGCCGAGAGGTCTCCCGACACGTCCGCCCCGCTGCAAAACCCCTTGCCGCCCGCGCCGGTGAGCACGATGGCGCGCGCGGGCCCCGCCTCCAGTTCGTCCCAGAGATCGGCGAGGCCGACCATCATCGCCCGGGTCATGGCGTTGCGGCGCGCCTCGTTCTCGATCCGCACGAGGGTCACATGCCCGCCAAGGTCCTCGGAATGGATACGCATCTCACGGCTTCCTCATCGCGAAACGGCAAGTCTATGCTGAGGAGCCGGCTCCGCAATCGCATGGGGGAAGATCGGGTATGGCCGTTACGATTTCGCTGAAAGAGTGCCGCGCGCTCGCCTTCGACGCCTTTTCCGGTGCGGGCGTCTCCCGCGCCCAGGCGGAAGCGACCGCCGACCACATCACCCGCGCGGAAGCCGACGGCTGCAAGAGCCACGGCCTGTTCCGCCTGCCGGGCTTCATCGCCTCGGTGCGCAGCGGCAGCACGGACCCGCAGGCGGAACCTGACATCGTCGATGCCGCTCCGGGTCTCGTCGCCATAGACGGGCGGCGCTGTCTCGCGCCGCTGTCGGTCGCGCGCGGGCGCGTGCTGCTGGCGGAGAAGACCCGCTCGCAGGGCATTGCCTGCATGACGCTTCGGAACTCGCTCAATTTCTCCGCCTTGTGGCCGGATATCGAGCCCCTGGCCGAGGAGGGGTTCATTGCGTTCACCTTCATCAATTCGCAGAGCTTCGTGGCGCCTGCGGGCGGCACCAGGGCCCTGTTCGGCACCAATCCGATGGCGTTCGCCTGCCCGCGCGCCGATGGCCGGCCCCCGATGGCCTTCGACCAGGCGTCCTCGGCGACCGCGCGAGGAGAGCTCCAGATTGCGGCGCGGGACGGCCATGAGGCGCCGCCCGGCGCCGGCCTCGGCCCCGACGGGCAGCCGACGACCGACCCGGCGGAAATCCTGAAGGGCGTGCAGCTGCCGTTCGGCGGCTACAAGGGCTCGGCCATCGCGCTCATGGTGGAGCTGATGACCGGAGGCCTCTCCGGCGGCTTCTTCGGCTATGAGAGCAGGGCCGCCTACAACAATGACGGCGGGCCCGCCAACACCTGCCAATCCTTCATCGCCATCGATCCGGCCCGGCTCGCAGGCCCCGGGTTCGCCGCGCATGTCGAGGCGCTGTTCGAACGGCTGCTCGCCGACGGCGATGCGCGGCTGCCGGGCGACCGGCGCCTCGCCAACCGCGCCCGCACGGCCAAGGAGGGTATTACGGTCGAGGACGCGCTTTACGCCACCGTGCGCGAACTTGCCGGACGGGCGTAGCGCGGCTTCCGGCAGCCCTCGTCTTGCGCTAGGGTCGAACGAGCAGATTGCATACTCCGGAGAGGGAACCCGATGGACTTCGAATACAACGACCGGACGAAGGAGCTGGTCGGCCGCGTCCAGGACTTCATGGACCGCTACGTCTATCCGAACGAAGAGGTCTATTACGAGCAGCTGGACGAGGGCGACAACCGCTGGAAGGTCATCCCGGTCCTGGAGGAGCTGAAGGAGAAGGCGCGCGAGGAGGGCCTCTGGAACCTCTTCCTGCCCGAAAGCGAGCTCGGCGGCGGGCTCACCAACCTCGAATACGCGCCGGTCTGCGAGGTGATGGGCCGGATCAACTGGGCGCCGGAAGTGTTCAACTGCTCGGCGCCGGACACCGGCAATATGGAGGTGCTGGAGCGCTACGGCACGCCGGAGCAGAAGAAGCAGTGGCTGGACCCGCTGCTGGCCGGTGAAATCCGCTCCGCCTTCGCCATGACGGAGCCGCGCGTCGCCTCCTCCGACGCCACCAATATCGAGAGCCGGATCGAGCGCGACGGCGACGAATATGTCATCAACGGGCGCAAATGGTGGACCTCCGGCATCGGCGACCCGCGCTGCAAGATCCTGATCTTCATGGGCAAGAACGACCCGACGGGCCCGCGCTACAACCAGCAGTCGATGATCCTGGTGCCGACCGACGCGCCCGGCATCGAGGTGGTGCGGATGCTGAACGTGATGGGCTTCGACGATGCGCCGCACGGACATGGCGAGGTCGATTTCAAGGATGTGCGCGTGCCGGCGTCCAACATGCTGCTCGGCGAGGGCCGCGGCTTCGAGATCGCGCAGGGCCGCCTCGGTCCCGGCCGCATCCACCATTGCATGCGGATCATCGGCGTGGCCGAGCGCGCGCTGGAGATGATGTGCCGGCGCGGCACCGAACGGGTGACCTGGGGCACGCCCGTCGGCGACCGCGACAATTTCCGCGAGCGGGTGGCCGACGCGCGCATCAATATCGAGATGTGCCGCCTGCTGACGCTCAAGGCCGCCTACATGATGGACACGGTGGGCAACAAGGCCGCGCGCCAGGAAATCGCCATGATAAAGGTGGCGGCGCCGAACATGGCGCTGCAGGTCATCGACGACGCCATGCAGGCCCATGGCGGCGGCGCGATGAGCCAGGCGTTCAAGCTCTCCTTCATGTGGTCGAGAATGCGGGCGCTGCGCTTCGCTGACGGCCCGGACGAGGTCCATCGCCAGCAGATCGCGCGGCTGGAGATGCGCCGCCAGGTCGACTGGCCGCCCCGCGCCGCCCAGGCCGCGGAGTAGCCGCACACCCCGCCGGCGTCCCGTTACGATCGGCCCCGCAGGGCGGAGCCGGCAATTTTCCCGACGAGAGGAGAAGCCCCGATGTTGAAGTCCGTCCTGACCGGAGTGGCCCTTGCGGGCATGCTGGCGCTGCCCGCAGGCGCCGCTGACGACTTTCCCGGGGGCAAGACCATCGAAGTGGTCATCCACGCCAAGTATGGAGGCGGCACCGATACGACCGCCCGGATGATGATGATCCGCTCGCGCCGCAATCTCGACACCGACATGGTTGTCGTCGCCAAGCGCGGCGGCGGCGGCGCGGCGGCGCAGGCCTATGTGAACGGCAAGCCCGCGGACGGCTACACGCTGATGGCGCTGACGCAGACCCACCTCTACACCATCGCGCGCGGCAAGGGCGGCATGGAGATCGACGACATGGTGGGCGTCGCCCGCGCCATGGACGACCCGACCTTCATCACCGTCCACAAGGACAGCCCCTACCAGACGCTGGAGGAGCTGATCGCCGCGTCGAAGGAGAAGGCGCTCAACTGGGGCGTCGGCGAGATCGGCTCGACCGAGCATATCGGCCTGCTGCAATTCGCGAAGGTGGCCGGCATCGAGCAGAAGGCGGTGCCGTTCGGCAGCGGCGCGCAGATGGTGCAGGCGCTGATGTCGGGGGCCATCGACGCCACCCTGCCGAATGTCTCCGAGGCGCTGACGCAGGTGCAGGACGGGACCTTCCGGCCGCTTGCGGTGATGAACGACAAGCGCCTTGGCGGCTACCCGGATGTGCCGACGACCTTCGAACTCGGCTATCCGGTCAAGACGTCCACGACCCGCGGCTATGCCGTGAAGGCCGGTACGCCCGAGCCGATCATCCAGAAGCTCTCCGATGCCCTGAGCAAGGCCATGAAGCACAAGACCTTCGGCGGGTATCTCAAGGCCTCCGGCCTCGACCCCGAAGAAAGCGTCGCCGGATGGAAGGTCTGGGACAAGCAGCTCAAGGAGAACTACGCCCTGGCCAAGGCCGCCATGGAAGAACTCGGCCTCTAGGGGATATCCTCATGTGGCGGTCGGCGCTGGGCCGGGTGCATCGCACCGACCTGGCGCTCAGCCTGACGATCCTCGCGCTGGTCGGCGCAGGCTTCTACCTGAGCACGACCTTCGAGGAGGTGTCGCCGCTCTTCGCCGACACCATACAGCCGGAGTTCTTCCCGCGGCTGCTGCTGTGGACGATCGGCATCCTCGCCCTGCTCCTGCCATTCGAACATGCGTTCCGCAGCAAGAGGGGCGACAGCGGCCTCGACGAGGACCGCAGGGTCGCGGTCCAGCCGATCGCCTATGTCACTTTCGCCGCCGCGCTGGTGCTGGTCGCGGCGGCGGAGTGGCTCGGCACCTACCTGACGCTGATGGCGATCTGCTTCGCCCTGCCGCTGCTCTGGGGCGAAAGGCGCTGGGTTCCGCTTACCGCCTTCGCCCTGGGCTTCCCGACCGCCGTAATGGTGCTGTTCACCCAGGCCTTCCAGATCTACTTCCAGCCGGGCGTCTTCGGCCTGAGCCTGAACTGAGCGCAGGGCGTGGAACCGATCCTCGAAGGCCTCGGGCTCGCCTTCAGCCTCTACAACATGGCGCTGGTGATTGCGGGCGTGCTGATCGGGGTGCTGTTCGGCGCGCTGCCCGGCCTGTCCTCGCCGCTCGCCATCGCCCTGCTGCTGCCCTTCACCATCATGCTGGAGCCGGTATCGGCGATCTGCATGATGGCGGCGCTCTATTGCGCCGGCACGTTCGGCGGCTCGATTACCGCAATCCTCATCAACGCGCCCGGCGCGCCGCCGGCGGTGGCGACCGCATTCGACGGCTACCCCATGGCCCGGCGGGGCGAGGCGGGGCGCGCGCTTGGCCTTGCGGCCGTTTCCAGCGTCACCGGCGGCCTCCTGTCGCTGGTCGTCTTCATCGTCGCCACGCCGCTGCTCGCCAAGGTGGCGGTGTCGTTCCGGCCTCCGGAATATTTCGCGCTGACCGTCTTTGCGCTCAGCATGCTCGCCTCGATCAGCGGCCGGTCGTCGCTCCGCAACCTCATCGCAGGCGCGGTCGGCGTGCTCATCAGCACGGTCGGCACGCATCTCGGCACCGGCATCGAGCGCTTCACCTTCGGCTTCCACGAGTTGACCGAGGGGGTGGAGTTCGTGCCCGTGCTGATCGGCCTGTTCGCGGTTTCAGAAATGCTGGTCCAGAGCCAGACGGCGGACATGGCGCTGGAACGCATCAAGTCCGTGGTGGTGAAGCTGCCGAGCGGGGAAGACATCCGCCGGGTCGCCGGCACGGTGCTGCGTTCCAGCGGCATCGGCACCTTCATCGGCATCCTGCCGGCGGAGGGCAGCACGGTCGCGGCCATTATCGGTTACAACGAGGCGAAGCGCTGGTCGCGGCGCAAGCACGAGTTCGGCACCGGCGTGCCGGAAGGCATTGCCGGGCCCGAGGCCGCCAACAATGCCGCGACCGGCGGGGCGATGGTCCCGACGCTCGCGCTCGGCATTCCCGGCAGCGGCACGACGGCGCTTATCCTTGCCGCGCTCATCGCCCACGGCTTCCGCCCCGGGCCTTATCTCATCCAGGAAACGCCCGAGTTCATCTATGCGATCTTCGGCGCCATGGCCGTCGGCAATGTCGCCTTCCTCGTCATCGGCCTCGTGGGCGCAAAGCTGTTCGCGCGCATCACCCTCATCCCGCGCACCTTCCTGTGGCCGATGGTGTTCGGCTTTTCCGTGATCGGCGCCTACAGCCTGAGCGGCTCGTTCTTCGATGTGTGGGTCATGCTGGTCGCCGGGGCAGTCGGCTTCATCATGCGCCGGCACGGTTTCGGCGCGGCCCCGCTCGTCATGGGACTCATTCTCGGCAGGATGCTGGAGGAGACCCTCAGCCAGTCTATGATCATGTATGACAACGACTGGCTGCGGCTGCTGGAAAGCCCGATCGTCTGCGGCTTCTTCGCGATGGCGGTCCTGGGCCTCACATGGCCCGCCATCGCCGCGCGGATGGCGGCGCGCCGCAGCCGCGACCCGGAATGAGGAGTACGACATGACCATCCCGTCACCGAAGCCGCTGCATCCCTCGCTCGGCGCGGAGATCGAGGGCCTCGACCTGCGCCGGACTCTGTCCGCCGCGGACCGGCAGGCCGTGGCCGCAGCCCTTGCCGAGCACATCGTGCTGGTATTCCGCAACCAGAGCTTCACGCCTGCGGAATACCTGGCGGCCTGCTCTCAGCTCGGCGAGCCGATGGCGCAGCATTACAGCCAGCACAACATGCCGGACCAGCCGATGATCGGGCGCATCTGGCACCGCAACGGCCAGCGTCCCGCCGAACTCTGGCATACGGACCACACCAACCGCGAGCGCCCGCCCAAGGCGACGATCCTCTACGGCGTGGAAATCCCTCCGCAAGGCGGCGACACCAGCTTCGCCAACATGCGCGCGGCCTGGGACGGTCTCGATGCCGAGGAACAGCAGCGCCTGTCGAAACTCCGGACGGTCAACAGAATCGACCGGCACCTTGCGGCCCAGACG
>JAJEAZ010000047.1 GCA_022824105.1 Alphaproteobacteria bacterium | reverse complement strand
ATGCGGACGCGGATGGACACCATGACCGACCTTCTCGACACCGCCCCTCCCCGGACCGACCTCAGCGACGCGGAGTGGCGCAGCCGCCTCACGCCCGAGCAATACAAGGTGACGCGCCGGCACGGCACCGAGCGGCCCTTCGCGAACGAGTATCACGCCACCAAGACCCCCGGCACCTACCACTGCATCTGCTGCGGCATCCCGCTGTTCGAGAGCGACACCAAGTTCGACAGCGGCACCGGCTGGCCCTCCTTCACCCGGCCCGTCTCCGAGGCGGCCGTCGCGGAGAAGGTGGACCGGAGCTGGTTCATGACGCGCACCGAGGTGCTCTGCGCCGGGTGCGACGCGCATCTGGGCCATGTCTTCCCGGACGGCCCGCCGCCGACGGGGCTGCGCTACTGCATGAACTCGGCCGCGCTTCGCCTGGAGCCGAAAGCCTGACCCCGCCCCAAGCCAAGGAAAGACGCCGCCCATGCTGTACGAACTGCGCACCTACAACGCCGCGCCCGGCAAGATCGATGCGCTGAACGCCCGCTTCCGCGACCATACCTGCGACCTCTTCGCCCGCCACGGCATCGGGGTCGCCGGCTTCTGGATCAACCGGGCGGACCCGAACCAGCTCATCTACATCTGCACCTTCCAGGACGCCGCGCAGATGGAGAGCGCCTGGGCGGCCTTCCGCGACGATCCCGAATGGCAGGCGGCGAGGGCCGAGAGCGAGCGCAACGGCCCGCTGGTCGCCTCCATCGAAAGCATGGTCATGGACCCGACCGACTACTCCACGATGAAGTAGAGGAAGGGGCCGGGAGGCGAGGGGTCATGGGGGGCGCGGCCAAGGACGCCGCCGAGCATCTGGCGAGCCTGGAGGACGGGCGCGCCGTCTGGCTGGACGGCGCGCGCGTCGAGAACCCGTCGGCGCACCCCGCCTTCCGCAATGCCGCGCGCACCGCCGCCGGGCTCTACGGCTACCAGGCCGACCCCGCCAACCTGGAGGCGATGACCTTCCCCTCCCCCACGGCCAAGCGGCGGGTCAACCGCGCCTGGCAGATGCCGGCATCGCTGGAGGAGCTCGTCCAGCGCCGCCGGGCGATGACGGCCTGGGCCGAATGCCATGCGGGCTTCATGGGCCGGGCCCCGGACCATCTGGCCTCCGCGGTCACCGGGCAGATCATGGGGCTGGATGTGTTCGAGGCCCACGACCCGGAGCGCGCGCGGGCCTTCCACGACTATTTCGTCCATGCGCGCGACAACGACCTCTACCTCACCTATGTGATCGTTAACCCGCAACTCGACCGCTCGAAGAGCACGGGCGAGCAGGGAAGCGACAGCCCCATGCTCCGCATCGTGGACGAGGATGCGGAGGGCGTGACGGTGCGCGGCGGCAAGATGCTCGGCACCGCCGCCGTGCTCGCCAACGAGATGTTCGTGGCGCATCTCCAGCCGCTGAAGCCGGACGAGGAGGATTACGCGGTCAGCTTCGCGGTCCCGATGGCGGCGAAGGGCCTCCGGCTGCTCGCGCGCAAGTCATACGAGGGCCGCGCGCTCTCGACCTTCGACGACCCGCTCGCCTCGCGCTTCGACGAGAATGACGGGCTGGTCTGGTTCGACGATGTGAAGGTGCCGTGGGAGCGGGTGTTCGTGCATCGCAGCCCCGCCATGTGCGCACGCCAGTTCCACGCCACGCCCGGCCACATCTACCAGAACTACCAGGCGCAGATCCGGCTTGCGGTGAAATTCCGGTTCCTTGTCGGGCTGGCGCGGCGCATCTGCGAGACCATCGGCACCGTGAAGATGCCGCCGGTCGCCGAAACGCTCGGAATGCTCGCCGCCCAGGCAACGGCGGTCGAGACGATGCTTTACGGCATGGAAGCGAGAGGCAGGCAGCGCGGCCGCTATTTCGTGCCGGACGCCCATTCCGTCTATGCGGCGCAGGCCTACTGCCAGGCGCTCTACCCGCGCATGGTCGAGCGGGTGCGCGGGCTTGCCGGCGGCGCGCTCATCATGCTGCCTTCCTCCGAGCGCGACCTCGCCGACCCCGAGCTCGCCGGCATCCTGCAAAGCGTCCAGCAGTCGGCGGACGGCGCGGCGCCGGTCGAGCGCGTGCGGCTGATGAAGCTCGCCTGGGACGCGCTCGGCTCCGAATTCGCGGGCCGGCAGACGCAATATGAGATGTTCTATGCCGGCGCGCCCTTCGTCACGCGCGGGCACGCCTTCCGCACCTATGACTGGGAGGGGGCCGAAGCGCTGGTCGCTTCCGTCTCCGGCTCCGCCGCAGAAACGAGGACCGACTCCGCATGAAGTTCAGCTTTTCCGAGGAGCAGACCGAGTTCCGCAACATGCTCCGCCGTTTCCTGAACGACCGTTCGCCGACATCGGAGGTGCGCCGCGTCATGGAAACGGAGGCCGGCTACGACCGGGACGTCTGGCGGATGATGGCGGAGGAGCTGGGCGTGACGGCGATCCATATTCCCGAGGCCTATGGCGGGGCGGGGTTCGGCGTCTCGGAACTCGCCATCGCCGCCGAGGAGGCCGGCCGCGCGCTCCTGCCTTCGCCCTTCTTCGGCTCCACCGTCCTGGCGGCGACCGCCATCGCCGAGGCGGGGACCGACGCCCAGAAGCAGGCGCTCCTGCCCGGCATCGCCGGCGGCGGGACGATTGCCGCCCTCGCCGCCGCCGAGCCCGGAGCGGGATGGAACGCCGACGCCTTCGCGGCGACCGCGCGTCCCGATAACGGCTCCTGGCGGCTGACGGGCCGCAAGAGCTACGTGCTGGACGGCATGGCCGCCGGTCTCGTCGTCGCGGCGGCAAGGCTTCCCGGCGGCGGGCTCGGCCTGTTCAGCCTGCCGGCGGACGGCGCCGGGCTCACGCGGCAACCGCTGCAGTCAATGGACCCGACGCGCCGGCTCGCGCAGATGGACTTCGACGGCGCGGAGGCCGAGTTGCTTGGCGGGCCGGAGGCCGGCGCCCCGGCATGGGCGCGGACGCTCGACGTCGCAGCCGTCTGCCTTGCCGGGGAGATGGTGGGCGGCGCGGAGCGGCTGCGCGAAGACGCGCTCGAATATGTCTCGATGCGGATGCAGTTCGGCCGGTCCATCGCCTCCTTCCAGGTCACCAAGCACAAGGCCGCGGACATGCTGCTGGAGGTCGAGTTGGCCAAGGCCGCCGCCTACTATGCCGCCGCCGCGGCCGACGGCGGCGACGAAGAGGTGGACCAGCCGCTCGCCGCCCTCGCCTCGCTCGCCAAGGCGACGGCGTCCGACACCTACATGCAGACCGCCATCCACGCCGTGCAGATGCATGGCGGCATCGGCTTCACCCACGACAACGACACGCAGCTCTGGTTCAAGCGCGCCAAGTCGAGCGAGGTCTTCCTC
>JAJEAZ010000563.1 GCA_022824105.1 Alphaproteobacteria bacterium | reverse complement strand
ATGCATGCGCTCACCGGCAACTACAAGGCCGACCAGGTGCATGTGCCGGCCATTCTGCGCCGCCTCGACGGATGATGGCGAGCGCGACCGATATCGCCTTTGCGCCGATGCTGCCCTGGTGGGCGCTCGGCGCTCTCGGCGCGGCGGCGCTGGCGGTGGCGGGGCTTGCCTACGCGCGCGGGGCGTCGGGCGCAACGCTCCGGCTGCTGCTGTCGGCGCTGCTGGTCGCCGCGCTTGCGCGTCCTACCCTGGTCTCGGAATTGCGGGAACCGGAGCTGGATGTTGCCGTCGTCGCGGTGGATCGTTCCGGGAGCCAGCGCGTGGGCGGCCGGGTCCGGACGACGGACGAGGCGCTGGACGCGCTGGAGAGCCGGTTCGACCTTCTGCCGCGCCTCGACGTGCTGGTCGTCGAAACCGGCGGGGACGCGGCGGGGGAGCCGAACCGCGGCACCGCCCTGCTCGGCGCGCTCCGCGAGGCCTGGGCGGCGGTGCCGCGGCGCCAGCGGGCCGGGGCTTTCCTGATAACCGACGGCCAGGTGCACGATGCCGGGCTGTCTCCTTCCGGAGCCGGGGAGATGGGGCCGGTCCATGTGCTGCTGACCGGCGACCCGGAGCGGGACGGCGACCGGCGGCTGTCGGTCGAGGCGGCGCCGGCCTACGGCATTGTCGGCAAGGAGGTGGAGGTCGAGCTTCTCGTGGAGGACCTCGGGCCGGAAGGAGCCGGGCGGGGCGGCGCGCTGGTCTCGATCTCGGCGGACGGGCGCTTCCTGAAGACCGTCGGCCTCGGCCTGGGCCGTGCCGAGCGCATCGCCCTTCCCGTCGAGCATGCCGGCAACACCGTTTTCGAGTTCGGCGTGGAAGAAGGGCCGCGCGAGCTCAGCCTGGCCAACAACCGCGCCGTCGTCACCGTGAACGGCGTGCGGGACCGATTGAAGGTGCTGCTCGTTTCGGGCCGGCCGCATGCGGGCGAACGGGTCTGGCGCAACCTGCTCAAGTCGGACCCGGCGGTGGACCTCATCCATTTCACGATCCTGCGCCCGCCCTACAAGCAGGACGCCACGCCGATCCGCGAGCTGGCGCTGATCTCCTTCCCGGTGCGCGAGCTGTTCGAGGAGCGGCTGTCGGAATTCGACCTCGTCGTCTTCGACCGCTATGCGCGCCGGGGGGTGATCCCGCAACTCTACCTCACCAATGTCGCCGACTATGTCCGCGCCGGCGGCGCGTTGCTGGACGCCGCGGGCCCGGCATTCGCCTCGAAGGTCACGACGCTTCACGAATCGGCGCTGGGCGACGTCTATCCGGCCGCGCCGACCGGCCGCATCCTCACGCAGGCGTTCCGTCCGGTTCCGACGGAAATCGGGCGGCGCCATCCGGTGACCGGGCCGCTGGTGGCGGGGGCGGCGGAACCCCGCTGGGGGCGCTGGCTGCGCCAGGTCGATGTAGAGCACCAACGCGGCCAGGCGCTGCTGTCCGGCGCGGAGGACCGGCCGCTGCTGCTCGTGGACCGCATCGGCGAGGGCAGGGTCGGCCTGCTGGCGAGTGACCAGGTGTGGCTGTGGGCGCGCGGCTACCAGGGCGGCGGTCCCCACGCGGAATTGCTGCGTCGGCTCGCCCACTGGCTGATGAAGGAGCCGGATCTGGAGGAAGACGCGCTGACGGCCGCGATCGCGGGCGGGCGGCTGGAGGTCGAGCGGCGCAAGGCGGTCGCCGATCCGGAGCCGGTGACGGCGCTTTCGCCGGACGGGCGCACGCTCGACGTCGAACTGGCGCCGGCGGGCGCGGGGCGCTGGCGGGGCGCGGTCGAAGCGGACATGGTGGGTGTCTGGCAGGTGCGGTCCGGAGAGAAGACGGCCATCGCGGGCGCGGCTGTGGATAACCCGCTGGAATACGAGGACCTGCGCCCGACGGCGGCCCGGCTGGCGCCCGTCGCGGAGGCCACGGGCGGGCGCCTGCTGTGGCTCGGAGGGGACGCCGTGCCGGAGTTGCGGCAGGTGCGGCCGGGCGGGCGCATGGCAGGGCGCGGCTGGCTCGGCCTGCGCGACAATCGCGCCTATCGCGTCATCGGCATCGAGCGCCTCCCGCTGCTGCCGGGCTGGCTGGTGCTGGCGCTCGGCGCATTGCTGCTCGCGTGGCTCTGGCGCCGCGAGGGGCAGCGGGGGTAGTCGGGGCCGGGCGGATTCGGGGCTGCCGGATTCACACACCCGCCCATCCGTCACCCCGGACGGCGCGGCAGCCGCGAGACCGGCGGAAGTGTCAGGATATGTCATGGGATGTCATGTTTTGTCATGGGACCGGCCTCCGCCCCGGCCGTTTGCAAGGCATTGCAGCCTCCTTGCTGGTCTGCGGTCCCGGACGCCCCGCCGCCGGAGGAGCGCTCCTCTCGCGCGCATAATGCGCGCCCGGCTGCGCGTGCGCGCCCGCCCGCGGAAGGCGGCGGGGCCGTCCCCCTACCGTGGATGTCATGATCTGTCATGAGGGACCAGTGCGATGTCATGAAATGTCATGTTCGCCATGCGCGCGGCGCATATTCAGGTGTCCGTGCCGAATATCACCAATGTAGCCGGCGAATATCATCCAATGTAGCCGGCCAATGTCAGCCAAAGTAGCCACCCAGTGTCACCAAAGTAGCCACCCGGAGCGAAGCGACGCGATCACGTTGCTGTGGGCAGGATTCCCTCC
>JAJEAZ010000513.1 GCA_022824105.1 Alphaproteobacteria bacterium | reverse complement strand
GCGGGCCCGAGGCGGGCCGGCGGGGCGCGCAGGTCGCCGACGATGACGTCCACCGTCCGGTCGAGGCCGTTCGCCTCGACATTCCGGCGGCAGAGCGCGGCGAGGTCCGCGTCGTTCTCGAGGCCGGTGATGAGGCAGCCTTCGACGCGGCTGGCGAGGCACAGGGCCGCAGCGCCGGTCCCGACGCCGATTTCGAGTACGCGCTCGCCCGGCCCGGCGGGCACGGAAGCCGCCATCAGCACGGGGTCGATCGCGACCCGGTAGCCGTCCACGGGCTGGCGCAGGCGGACCCTGCCGTCGAGCAGCGTGTCTTCGCTGACAGCCTCGTTCACAGTCCCCCCAGGTCCTGCCGCGCGGTCTCCAGCAGGCGGCGCGCCTCGTCATAGTCTTCGTCCGCGACCATCACGCGCCGGGGCAGAATGCCGATGCTGCCCTCAACGATGCTGGCATGGCTGTCCAGCACCACGGCTTCGATGCCGCGCGTCGCGAGCTCGGCGGTCAGCCAGGAGATCGCGACCGGATCGGTGGTCTTCAATACGGCTTTCATCCTGCCTCCCCGGCGCTTGACCGGCCTTCCGCCGAGCCTATGCTCGCCTCTCCCCCGCCTGAAGGTCAAACCCCCCGTGACACTAGCGGCAACATCCCCGCCGGCTGCCGAGCCGCTGGCCGCGTTGCAGGCGCTTGTCGGGGCGGACATGGCGCGCGTCAACGCCCTGATCCTGGAGCGGATGCAGAACGAGGTCGCGCTGATCCCGCAACTGGCCGGCCACATCGTCGCATCGGGGGGCAAGCGGCTGCGCCCGATGCTCACGCTCGCGTCCGCGCGCCTCTGCGGCTATGAGGGGCGGCGCCATGTCGACCTGGCGGCCTGCGTCGAGTTCATCCACACGGCCACCCTGCTGCACGACGATGTCGTGGACGAGAGCATGCTGCGGCGCGGGACAGAGACGGCCAACGCCGTGTGGGGAAACCAGGCGAGCGTGCTGGTCGGGGATTTTCTGTTCAGCCGCTCGTTCCAGCTCATGGTCGATGTCGGGTCGCTGGAGGTGCTGGGCATCCTCGCCAACGCCTCCGCGACGATCGCCGAGGGCGAGGTGCGCCAGCTTGCGACCGTCAGCCGGCCCGAGACCGGCATCGCCGACTATCTGAAGGTCGTCGAGGGCAAGACCGCCGCGCTGTTCGCCGCCGCCTGCCGCATCGGCGCCGTCATTGCGGACCGGCCGCGCGCCGAGGCGGACGCGCTGGAGGCCTACGGCATGAACCTCGGCATCGCCTTCCAGCTTGCCGACGACGTTCTCGACTATTCGGCCCGGCAGGCGGACCTCGGCAAGACCGTGGGCGACGATTTCGCCGAGGGCAAGGTCACGCTCCCGGTCATCCTGGCCTTCGAGCGGGGCAGCGGGGAGGAGCGCGCCTTCTGGCAGCGGGTTCTGGGCCAGGACGGGCGCGAGGCCGGTGATTTCCGCAAAGCGCTCGCCCTGTTGCGGCGCCACGACACGCTGGCGGAGACGCTGGACCGGGCGCGCTCGCACGCCGAAGACGCCAAGCGGGCGCTGCGGTCCTTTGCGGATTGCCCGGTGCGGGCCGTGCTGGCCGACATCGCCGATTTCTGCGTCGACCGCGTGTATTAGCCGCCTATTAGCCGTCGGCGGCGAGGCGGCGGTCCAGATAGGCCTCGACCGCGTTGTTCAGCTGTTCGAGATGGCGCGTGAACAGGTGGTTGGCGCCGGGAATCACCTTGTGGTCGATGACGATGCCGCGCTGGGTGCGCAGCTTCTCGACCAGCTTCTCGACGGAGTCGGTCGTCACGATCTCGTCCCGCGTGCCGTTGACGATCAGGCCCGAGGACGGGCAGGGCGCGAGGAAAGTGAAGTCGTACATGTTGGCCGGCGGGGCGATGGAGATGAAGCCCGAGATTTCCGGCCGGCGCATCAGCAATTGCATGCCGATCCAGGCGCCGAAGGAAAAGCCCGCGATCCAGACCTTGACGGGGTCCTTCCTGAGGCTTTGCATATGGTCGAGAATGGCCGCCGCATCGGCGAGTTCGCCTTCCCCGCGCCCGTATTCGCCCTGCGAGCGCCCGACGCCGCGGAAGTTGAAGCGCATGACCGAGAACCCGCGCCGGACGAAGCAATGGAACAGGTTGTAGACGACCTTGTTGTGCATCGTGCCGCCATGCTGCGGATGCGGGTGGAGCATCAGCGCGATCGGCGCCGCCTGATCGTCGACATGATGGTAGCGCGCTTCCAGCCGGCCCTCGGGACCGTTCACGATAACGTCGGGCATGGGCCTGGAATCCCGCTCCTTCGTTCCGGGCGGCAAGCCTGCCGCCGCATGGCGAATTTTCGAGGGTAGCAGGGACCTAACTGGTTCGGGCGGCGAGGACCGTCAAGAGGCCGCATCATGGCAAAACGCCGCATTTACATGGACTGGAACGCCACCGCGCCGCTGGCTCCGGCCGCGCGCGACGCCATGGCCGATGCGATGGCCGTGCTCGGCAATCCCTCCTCCGTGCATGACGAGGGGCGCGCCGCGCGCCGCCTCGTCGAGGACGCGCGGGCGCGGGTTGCGGCCTTTACCGGCGCGGCCCCAGAGCAGGTCGTGTTCACCTCCGGCGGCACGGAAGCGAACGCGCTCGCGCTTGGCGGCCGCGAATGGCTGGCGGGCGCGAGCGAGCATGTCTCCGTGCTGGACCATGCGCACGGGCCCCGCCTGGCGGTGGACGGCGGCGGGCGCGTCTGCCCGGACGCGATTCCGCCGGGCGCGGCCGTCGCGCTGATGGCCGCCAACAACGAAACCGGGGCGGTCCACCCGCTGGCGGAGATCGGGCGCCGGGTGCGGGAGACGAGCGGCCTCTGGCATTGCGACGCGGTGCAGGCGGCCGGACGCCTCGACCTCGCCGCGATAGACGCCGATTCGCTGGCGCTCTCGGCGCACAAGCTGGGCGGGCCGATGGGCGTCGGCGCGCTGGTGCTGAGACGCGAACGAACGCTCGACGGCCCGATCCGGGGGGCGCAGGAGCGCCGCCGGCGCGGCGGCACCGAGAATGTCGTCGGCATTGCCGGCTTCGGCGCGGCGGCATGCGCGCTGGCCGACGTCACGGCGCTCCGCGACCGCATGGAAGCCCGCCTCGAAGGCGCGGTGTTCTACGGCCGCGACGGGCCGCGCCTCGGGAACACGAGCTGCATCGGCATGCCCGGCGTCCCGGGCGAGACCCAGGTGATGGCCTTCGACCTCGAAGGATTCGCGGTGAGCGCGGGCGCCGCCTGCTCGTCGGGGAAGGTGGGCGCGTCGCATGTGCTGCTGGCGATGGGCGTGGACGAGGCGGCGGCCGGCGAGGCCATCCGCGTCAGCCTCGGACCGGGCCTGGCGGACGCCGATATCGACGCCTTTGCGGAGGCCTGGAACCGCCTTGCGGCAAGGTTGCGAAGCGGGTAGAAGGCGCGGCTCACAGGATTGGGTCGGATGCCGAAGATCACCTTTGTCAGCCCGGACGGCAGCGAGCAGACCGTCGAACCGCCGGCAGGCATGACGATTCTGGAAATCTCGCGCAAATACGACATCGACATCGAGGGCGCCTGCGAGGGCTCGCTCGCCTGCTCGACCTGCCATGTCATCGTCGATGAGGACTGGTACGGGAGGCTGGCGGAGCCCGACGAGGACGAGGAGGACATGCTCGACCTCGCCTTCGGCCTGACGCCGACCTCCCGGCTCGGATGCCAGATCGAGGTGACGGACGAGCTGGACGGGATCCGCGTCACGCTCCCCGAAGAAACCCGGTCATTGCTCTGATGGGCCTGTTCGACCGGCTGAAAGAGGCCGCATCCGCGGACTGGCGGGCCTATATCGACCATCCTTTCGTGCGCGCCGTCGGCGACGGCAGCCTGCCGGAGGCCTGTTTCCGCCACTATCTGGAGCAGGACTACCTGTTCCTGGTCCATTTCGCGCGCGCCTATGCGCTGGCGGCCTTCAAGGGCGATACGCTCGCCGACATCCGCTACGGCGCGGAAACCGCGCTCGCCATCGCCGACACGGAAATGCGCCTGCATGTCGCCTTCTGCAAGGGATGGGGGCTGGAGGAGGCCGGCATGGCCGCCCTGCCGGAAGCGCCGGCGACGATGGCCTATACGCGCTACGTGCTGGAGCGCGGGCTGGCGGGCGACCTGCTGGACCTCCATGTCGCGCTCGCGCCCTGCATCGTCGGCTATGCCGAGATCGGCAGCGCGCTCGCCGGCTCCGCGCGGGGCAACCCCTACGGCGCCTGGATCGAGATGTATGCGGGCCGGGAGTATCAGGAGACCGCGGCGGCGGCGATCGCCCGGCTCGACGAACTGTTCGAGCGGCGCGGCGGTCCGGCGCGGCTGCCGGGCCTCGAACGCATCTTCGCCGACGCGACCCGGCTCGAGATCGACTTCTGGCAGATGGGCCTGTCGCCGAACGCCTGACGGGTCAGGTATTCCGCAGCAGGTGGATGAGGGCGGAGGTGTCCCAGCGCCCGCCGCCTTCCTGCTGGACATGCTTGTAGAACTGGTCGATGGCGGCGGTCATCGGCAGGCGTGCGCCGTTGCGCTCGGCCTCGGCAAGGCAGATGGAGAGGTCCTTGCGCATCCAGTCCACGGCGAAGCCGAAATCGAACTTGTCGTCGATCATGGTCTGGCCGCGATTGTCCATCTGCCACGACCCCGCCGCGCCCTTGGAAATGACCTCCAGCACGAGCGGCATGTCGAGGCCCGCCTTGAGGCCCATGTTCAGCGCTTCCGAAAGCCCCTGCAGCAGGCCGGCGATCGCGATCTGGTTCACCATCTTGGTGAGCTGCCCGTTGCCGGGCGCGCCCAGCAGCGTGACCGCCCGCCCGTAACAGGTCATGGCCGGCCGGGCGCGCTCGAAGGGCTCGCTGTCGCCGCCGCACATCACGGTCAGCACGCCGTTCTCCGCGCCGGCCTGGCCGCCGGAGACGGGCGCATCGATGCAGGCGACGCCGCGCTCCCCGCCTTCCGCATAGAGCTCGCGCGCAAGGTCGGCCGAAGCGGTGGTGTGGTCCACATAGACCGAGCCCGGCCGGATGCCGGCGAAGATGCCGTCCTCGCCGTAAACGACGCTGCGCACATCGTCGTCATTGCCGACGCAGGAGAACACGATGTCCGCGCCCGCCGCCGCCTCGCGGGGCGTTGCGGCCGTGCCGCCTCCGTGGGCGGCGGTCCAGGCCTCGGCCTTCTCGCCGGTGCGGTTGTAAACGGTGACCTTGTGGCCGGCGGCGGCGAGATGCCCCGCCATCGGGAAGCCCATGACGCCCAGGCCGACGAATGCAAGCGAAGCTGTGTTCATGGTGGTGAAATCCGCATTCCGGGAACCGCCGCCATCATAGCGGGACGCGGCGGATGAGGTCAGCCTCGATCATGCGCCAGATGTCCCAGTCGGGCGCGACCAGCAGGCCGTGGCGCGGGCCCAGCGGCCGGTAGGGCTGACCGCTGTGCAGGGCCGCCGCGCCGCCCGCCTCCTCGTGCAGCAGGCAGCCCGCGGCATGGTCCCAGGGATTGAGCCGGGTGTAGAGGCCGAAATGCGCCCGCCCGATGAGGCGCGCCAGATATTCCTGCCCGACGCAGCGCGTGTTGAAGCAGTGGCCGAGGCGGCCCCGCCCGCGCCCCCAGATTTCGCGGTAGGCGTCGCTCGTCCGGAACTTGTAGCCGTAGATCGCGCCGTTCATGTCGCGGAGGTCGGCGGGGCGCACCACCTTGAGCCTGCGTTCGCCCATGAAGGCGCCGCCGCCCCGTTCGGCCGCCGCCATGCGCTCGGAGAAGGGGTCGTAGATCCAGCCGGCGACCGTCTCGCCGCCGATGACGAGCGCAACGATGGTGCAGAACAGCGGGTAGCCGGAGGCGAAATTCGCCGTCCCGTCCAGCGGATCGACGACCCAGACGGGGTGGTCTCCCGCCAGCAGGTCGAGAACGCCGGGATCGGCCGCCGCCGCTTCCTCGCCCAACAGCACCGATCCGGGCAGAAGGTCCGGCAGCCGCCTGGCGAACCGCGCCTCCATCGCCAGATCGACGGCGGTGACGAAATCATTGGGCGACTTCTCGCCGATATCGCCGGGGTCGAGGTCGGTGAATTGCCGCACCATCTCGGCTGCGGCGGTCTCTCTGATGACCGACGCAACCCTGTCGAGGTCCACCCTCACGTCGATTCGGCCGGAATCTTCGGGATGCTGCGCTCTTCCTCCGGGCGCCGGTCGGGCGGCGTCACGATGCCGCCGGAGACCACCATCTTGATGCCCTCCTCGACCGTCATGGAAAGCGGCGTCAGGTCCCGCCTCGGCACGAACAGCAGGAAGCCGGAGGTGGGATTGGGCGTCGTCGGCAGGAAGATGTTCACCAGTTCGTCTTCCGTCAGGTTCTGGACTTCGCCCTCGGTCTTGCCCGAAACGAAAGCCAGGCACCAGAGGCCGCGCCGGGGATATTCCACCAGCACGACCTGCCGGAAGGCGGTCGATCTGTGCGCCAGAACGGTTTCGAAAATCTGCTTGAGCGCGCCATAGACGGTGCGCACGACGGGCATGCGGTTCAACAGGCGCTCGCCGGCCCGGATCAGCGTCCGGCCCATCAGGCCGGCGGCCAGATAGCCGACCAGCGAGAGCGCGATGACGAACATGACCAGGCCGATGCCCGGTATCGAGAAGGGCAGATACTGTTCCGGATTGTAGCCTTCCGGGATGATGGCCCGGATCCTGGAATCGAAGAACTGGATGATCTGCCAGGCCAGCCAGGCGGTGATGCCGATGGGAGCCGTGACGAGGACGCCCGCGATCACATAGTTGCGGAAGCGCAGCGGCAGGCTGCGCCCGAAGCGCGCCGCCCGCACGCGCGTTCTCCTGCCCCGTCTCCGCGGTGCCTTACGCGCCATCCGCGCTCCCTTCGTCGATCGGGCGGCAGATGCGCCCCTTGCGGCCCGGTCCGGGGCCGGAATGGTTCGGCATGATCAGGATCGCTCCGTCGTAGGGCGTCGCGATCTCGCGGTCGCCGTCATGGGCGATGACCGTGCCGGCCTTTTCGAACACCTCGCAGCCGATATAGGGCGCGGCGAAGCGGAACCGGTCGGTCCGGGCGACGATGCCATCGGTCACCTCCAGCAGGCGCGGCCGGGCCGGCGCCCTGTCGGCGATATGGGCTTCGACATCGGCGAAGTCGAGGCTTCCGGCAGCCGCGATGAAACGCAGGACCGTGTCGAGCGCATGGGTTGCCGTCGCGGCCGCCCAGTGCTCGCCCGCCTCCACGAGAAGCGCGACCTGCGGGTTCGCCGGGTCGTTGAAGGGCTTGTGCTCGATCATCCTCAGCCCTTCGACATGGCCCGGCCCGCAGACAACCGTTCCGGGGTAGCCGACCTCCAGGGCGAAGGCGCGCTCCTTCTCCAGGCCGTGGCAGAGCATCAGGGGAACCGAGGCGGTGCTCATCGAATGGACGTCGAGCAGGAAATCCGCCTGCTCGAACACCGGCCGCAACTCGCGGGCGCGCTCCAGCTCGACGCTCCGGCGCGGACCGTCCAGGGTTTCGAG
>JAJEAZ010000438.1 GCA_022824105.1 Alphaproteobacteria bacterium | reverse complement strand
GCAAGGGCCCCTGGGCGTGAGCGGCGGCGCGGCCCGCGCGCTCGCCCTCGACCTGCTCGCTTCCGTCCTGCTGGAAGGCCGCCCGCTCGAAGACGCCGCGCCGGACAAGGCAAGTCCCGAGGACCGCGCCTTTGCGCGCCGGCTGGCCGCGACAGCGCTCAGGCGCGCGGGCCAGATCGAGGCGCTGATGGCGCGCTTCCTCGCCCGGCCCCTGCCCCGCCGGGCGGAGCGGACCCGGCTTCTGCTGATGCTCGGCATGGCGCAGATATTGTTCGGCGAGGTTCCGGCCCATGCCGCGGTCGATACCGCCGTCGGCCTGGCGGATGCGCGCATGAAGGGGCTGGCAAACGCCGTGCTGCGCCGCTCGGCGCGCGAGGGACCGGCCCTGGTCGAAGCCCAGGACGCCGCCCGGCTGAACACGCCGCCGCGCCTGATGGCCGGCTGGGAGGCGGCCTATGGCGAGGCCACCGCCCGCGCCATCGCGGAGGCGCATATGGGGGAGGCGCCGCTCGACCTCACGCTCCACCGGCCGGATGCGCCGGGGCCGCTGCCGGAGGGCGAGACCATGCCGACCGGCTCGCTGCGCATGGTGCGGCCGGGCGCGGTCGGTCGGTTGCCCGGATACGAGGAGGGCGGCTGGTGGGTCCAGGACATGGCGGCCGTCCTGCCGGCGCGGATGCTGGGCCCTGTCGCCGGCGAGCGCGTGCTGGACCTTTGCGCTGCGCCCGGCGGCAAGACGGCGCAACTCGCCGCGGCCGGGGCGCGGGTGACGGCCCTGGACCGCGCGCCGGACCGTCTGGCGGCGGCGCGGGCCAATTTCGCCCGCCTCGGCCTAGAAGCCGAATGGGTCGAGGCCGATGCGGCCGAGTGGCGGCCGGAGAGGCCCTTCCCGGCCGTGCTGCTGGATGCGCCCTGCAGCGCCACCGGCACGATCCGCCGCCATCCCGACATCCTGCACCGCCGGGCCGGCCGGCGGCTCGACCGACTGACCGCGCTGCAGGACCGCCTTCTCGCCGGCGCGGCCGACGCCACCGCCCCGGGCGGGCGGCTGGTCTATGCCTGCTGCTCGCTGGAGCCGGAGGAAGGGCCGGAGCGCATCGCCGCCTTCCTCGCCGGACGGCCCGATTTCGCGCTGGAGCCGGTCGCCTTCCCCGACCTGCCGGAAGCCGCCGCGCCCGACGGCGCGCTGCGCACCCTGCCCTCCATGCTGTCCGGGCAAGGCGGCATGGACGGCTTCTACGCCGCCCGCCTCGTGCGAATTGGATGAACGCCGCGAAGCGTTCCAATCGGGCTGACAATATCAGCGTCAATTCTTCTGTCAGGGTTGGCAATGAAATATGATAAGTTATTGTAAAAGGGTTCTTTCCTTCAGCAATAAATGTGACAGAGAAGGTGACAGAAAAGCGGCCCTATGAGCGGACGCACCCGTGGTTGACCTTCGCCTTCGACCTCGGGCGGCTGCAACACACGGACTGGCTGGCCCTCGGCGAGGCGGCGGCCATGATCGACCGGATCGCCGGCGCGCCGCTCGACCCGGAAGTCGCCGAGGAGGTCCACAAGCTCTATCTCGCCAGGGGCGCGCTCGCCACCACCGCCATCGAAGGCAACACGCTCTCGGAAGAGGAGGCGCGCGGCGTCATCGACGAGACGGCAGCGCTTCCGGCATCGCGCGCCTATCTCGGGCAGGAAATCCGGAACATCGTCGAAGCGTGCAATCTTGTGGGGGGCGAGATTGCCGGGCACGGCCGTTTCGCACTGACCGTCGAGAACATCGAGCGGCTGAACGCCTTGGTGCTCCGCGATCTTGAGGTCGAGGACCATGTCGTGCCCGGAAAGGTCCGCGAGGTGAATGTGTCGGTCGGCGGCTACCGCTGTCCGGACCGCCGCGACGCCGCTTTCCTGCTGGCCCGGCTTTGCACGGCGTTGAACGATTTTCCGCTGCCGGACGGGAACCGCTACGCCTTCTCGATCCTCAAGGCGGTCTTCGCGCATCTCTATTTCGTCTGGATCCATCCCTTCGGAGACGGCAACGGGCGCACGGCGCGACTGATCGAACTGGCCATCCTGCTGGAAGCGGGCTTGCCCCAGCCCGCCTGCCATCTGCCCAGCAACCACTACAACCTCACGCGAACCGAATATTACCGCCAGCTTGCGAGGGCCAGCGGCGGGGAGAACGGCATATACGGCTTCGCAAGCTACGCAATCCGGGGATTTGCGGACGGATTGCGCGAACAGGTCGAGGTCATCCGGGAGCATCAGGAAGCGGTCGCCTGGGTCAATTTCGTCCACGAGCAGTTCCGCGAGAGCAAGGGCGCAGGGGCGCCGCGGCAGCGCGGCCTGCTGCTTGCGTTGTCGCGGCGGCCCGGCCCGGTTCCGGTGAACCGCCTTGCGTCTCTCGACGCGGCGACCGCTCTGGCCTACGCGCCGCTTTCGGACCGGACGCTGCTGCGCGATGTCGAGGCGCTGGCGCGGCGCGGTCTTCTGTCGAGCGGCCCGGACGGCGTGCGCGCGAACCGGGAGCGCATCCGCGCCTTCCTGCCCTGGCGGAACGATCCGCAACTCTGAGCAGGCATCCGCGCCCCGTCAGAGGCGGCAGATGCGGGCGGCGACCGTGTTCGATTCCGTCAGCCGGACAACAGCAGCAGAAGTCGGTCTGTCGAACATCGTCGGACGAGAGTATCGTCGGGCATGGCTGCCACCTTCGATACCCTCGCCGCTGCCGGCACGGACCGCGAATATCTTGCAACGAAGGCTGACCTTGCGTCGCTGGAAACGCGGCTGACCTGGCGCATGGTCGGCATCATGGTGGGGCTTCTGGCGGCGCAAGGCGCGTTGATCGTCGGTCTGGTCGTCGGGCTGCTTCAGCCGCTGCCCCAGTGAAGCAGGCGATGCGAGCGGCCGTTGTCGCTTTTGTCGTCTCGATATCGGCTCCTAAATGCTGCCCGCTCTTTCAATGACCAACACGCGGACTGGTCCGTCGGGGTAGGCAACATGTTCATCGCCGTTTTCCGCATGAAAAATGTCGCCTGGTAACAGACGCAGGACATTCTCTGCACCGTCCTGGCGAACGTGCATGTCGACGGCGCCGTCCAAAACAACGAAGACCTCCGGGCCGTCATTCACGTGCCATATGTATGGCGCATCGGTCCAGTGAAGCCGCACGGTTGCGTCTTCAATTCGCTCGATGTCCAAAGCGTCCCATGCCTTTTCACCAATGAACTCACGTGCGGTGATTTTCTGCATATCCCGACTTCAGCCTGCAAAGTTGATGCGCACCGTGATGATGCGGTGCCTGTTGGCACCGAAGGCATAGTGTCCCGTAGCAAGCACTTCAGGCGCAACATCCGTGGCGGGGGATACTCTCTCCTGCGCTCGTCGCCTCTCTTGCCCATCATCGTCAGGGGGTAGCGCAAGGCAAGCCCTTCCCCTTCGCAGACACCGCCGCGACCCCGGTTCTGGATGTTTGGGGCGGCGGTTCCGCCCCGTCACAAGCGGTAGATGCGGGCGGCGTTGTCGTGGTAGAGCGCCGCCTTTTCGTCCGCCGAGTAGCCGGCGGTCAGGCGCTTGAAGGCGTTCCAGAGCACCGTGTAGCTGCAGCTCACCTTCTCGACCGGGAAGTTCGATTCGAACAGGCAGCGCTCCGTGCCGAACAGCTCCAGGGCCGTCTCGTAGTAGCGCCTTGAGGCGTCCATCAGCTCCCGGCTGGTCGGCGGGCGGGGCCGTTCGTGCCAGCCGAAGCCGTTGACCTCCATTGCCAGCCCGCCGAGCTTGGCCATGACATTCGGGCAGGCGGCGACGGGCGCCGCGGCCTTGCGCCAGTCGGCGAACACCTCGTCCGCGCGTCCGGCATGGGGGCCGATGCCGACGGGCCCGCCGAAATGGTCGAGGATGAAGGTCTGGTCGGGGAAGTCGCGGACCAGCCGGGCCGCCTCGTCGAGCTGCGTGTGGTAGCACCAGAGCTCGAAGGTGAGCCCGCGCGGCGCGAGATGGGCGAGGCCGGCGCGGAAGCCGGCGCTGTCGTAGAGGCCGGGCGGCGGCTCCGTGCGGTGGTTGGGCACCTGCGCGCTCTCATGCCATGTGGCGCCCCGGCGGATGCCGCGGAACCGCCCGCGCCCGGCCTCGATCTGGGCGTCCAGCACGGCGGCCGCGCTGTCGCCCCGTTCGAGCCAGGCCGTGCCGACGATGCCGGCGGCGACCCGCGCCGGCCCGTAGCCGCCCGAGGCGGACATGGCGGCGATGCCGTTCACGAACTCGGTCTCGCCGAGCGGGCGCATGTCCTCCGGCCCGTCGGCGCGGAACATGGCGCCGCATTCGATGAAGACCGTGCTGACGACATTGTGCCCGCTGGCAAGGTCCTCCAGGAACTCGTCCAGCAGGTAGCGCGGCTGCACATAGCCCGCGCGCGCATCCCAGAGATGGTGGTGCGGGTCGCAGATCGGCAGGTCCGGCTCCAGCGCCTCCTCTTCGGTCAGCGCCAGCCAGTCCGCATTGTCGCTCGCCATTTCGTCAGGCCCCCTCTTCCCTGTTCTGCGCGCGCAATTGCTGGCGCAGCACGTCTATCGGCATCGACCCCCTGTCGGTCGGCACATGCCAGAAGGTCCAGCCGTTGCAGGCCGGCGCCCCCTGGAGCGCGGCGCCGACGCTGTGGATCGAGCCGCTGTGGTCGGCGGCGATCAAGGAACCGTCCGCCCGCACCTTCGCCGTCCAGCGCCCGCTCCGGTCGGTCAGCACCTGCCCGACATCCAGCAGCCCCTGCTCGACGAGCGCGCCGAACGGGATGCGGGGCTCGGAGCGCTTCTCCGGGATGGCGACCGTTTCGAGGTCGGCGGCCGGCTCCACCCGCCGGATGCGCTCGGCGGCGGCG
>JAJEAZ010000539.1 GCA_022824105.1 Alphaproteobacteria bacterium | reverse complement strand
GATGCCGCACCAGCCGGCCGCCTCCCTGAGCACGCGCGGGAAGTCGCTCCGGGCCGAATCGAGGCCGCAGAGCACGCGCGCCGCGAGGTCCATGACGTCGCCGCCGACGCCGGCCGCGTGATCGCGCCAGAGGCCGCGCTTCTCGCCGCGCATCTGCATCGCGATCCCCTCGTTCGCCTTCGCGCGCCACTCGGCCGCTCCCGTCCGGACGGGCGGCCCGAAGGCGTCCCGGAACAGGTCGTCCGCGCGCGCCCGGAGCGCCTCCCGGACGGCGTCGGCGGAGATTTGCGGCCTGCGTGCCTTCGCGGGCGCCGGCTGGCTCTCGCGGCGCTCCCTTGCGGCGACCGCCCTCGCCTCCTCTTCCCTTGCCTCCGCGACCGGCCCGACGTCGACGAGAATCGGCCCGGTTCCGGTCTCGAACGCGTCCCCGGCCGCGACCAGTTCCGGTGCCATCCTGGCCTTCGCAAGAGCGGCGGAATCGGCCTGCAGCCGCATGCCCTGCTCGGCCCGCGCCCGGGAGATGCAGAGCTGCTCGCCATCGGGGCTCTTCGCGGCCATCGGGACCAGGTCCGGGGAGCCCGTGACCTTGGCGGCCATCTCCGCCGGAAGCGACTCGGGGGTCGTGTCGAGGCGGTCGGCAAGCGCGGCCAGAAGCTCTGTCCTGGTGAACGTCGCGCGCCGCGATTGGACGACCGCAATGATGTGTTCGGGATACGCCCTGAGATAGGCCTGGTTTCTCTGCCGGACCTCCTCGCAGCGGAGCTTGACCTTGGCCGTACCGCCGGCCCGTTCGGCGTGCTCCGCGATCCGCCAGTTGTAGCTTTCCGGCTCGAGCCTGATGCCCTGGTCCCTGAACGAACGCATGTCGATCCGCTCGGCGAAACCCTCGCGCTCGAGCACCATGTTGGCATGCCGCTCCCAGGTCCTTCGCACCTCGGTGATCGCATTGCCGCGGGTCAGCCGCCGGTCCTTGCTGCCCCAGGCATCGACGTCCAGGAACCGGGTCGGGAGCATCAGGTGAGCGTGCGGGTTGCCGTCGCCCTTGTCGTGGATGACCCAGTCGACGACCGTGCCGCGGCTCGTGTAGGCCTCCCGGACGTAGCCGCGGACCAGGTCGATCTGCGCCGTCCGGGAGAGCGCCTTCGGCAGCGCGATCGTGAGTTCGCGGGCGAGCATGGCCCGGTCCGGGAACTTGTTCCTGGTCTTCTCGACATGCTCGATGTCGTTCCAGATCCGCTCCGAGAGACGCGCCCAGGCCAGCCGTTCGGCAACCTCCATCGGCAGGCGGCCGGCCCCGCCTGCACCGCCTTGGCGACCTGCCGCCGGGCGCCTGTCGCCGCCGACCGGCGCGTCTCCGAGCACGGTTCCGCCTGCGCCGGCAAGCTCCCGTACGTCTTCGACGTCGCCTGAACCCGGGGCGATCCGGCCCGCCGCTGCATCGGCCAGGACGTCCTTCAGCGCGGCCTGGAACGCCGCCTCGCCATAGGCATTCTCCGCCCACATCGAGGCGCCGTCCGGCAGCATGATCTCCGAATGCTTCAGCTCGTCCGCCTTGCCCGAGTAGTCCTGCGTGGGCTCGCCGCCCTGCCCCGTCATCCTCGTCGCGTGACGGTAGGCGGCGCGGGCGACGGCGCTTGCGCCGGTCGAGCGCGAGATCGAGGTGAACTGGTGGTACGGGCTCGGCATTTCGCGCCAGCATACAGAATGACAAAACATGGTCTATTCATTTTTTGTTTATTCGTGCCTTTTGAAGTTTGCGATGACGAACGATGCGCGTCGTCCGACATTCCGGACCGTCGCGGGAGCGCGCGAGCCGGGGCCTTCCCGGCCCAGGAAAACAGGGGCCGGGCGGAACCGGAGGCTGGCGTCGAGGGGGCGAGCTTGGAGCGGAACGGGAACGCGCCAAGGGTTGTTCACAGGAGCGGCGACGCATCGTCGAGACCGGGACGATGCCGGTCCGATGGACGAAGCGCGCCAGGATTTGGACGGGCAAGGAAGGTGACGGCGAGGACGAGGGACGCGAGGACCGGCCAGGAACGGGGAGCGCCTGGCGGCAGCGGCACGGGCGGCGTCGAGTCCTGAACTCGGAGTCCGCGGACTCCGATGGGGCTGCAGTTGTCATGGGCATCGTCATCGAGCGCGTGTTGTCCGCAAGGAGGCAAGAGACGGGAGGGACGGCTTGGACAGCGACCGGTCGGCAACGGCGTCCAGACGCGGCCCGTCTTGACGCGAACCCCTCCCCCCGTCCTCATGTGAAGAAAATCCTGGCCTGCCTTGATCGCGGTGCTGGACTGGTCGAGTGCGGCCAATGACCGTTTGCTGTCGCGGGTCGCTGATCAGGAGGGTGGCGGACGAGGAGGTCAGGGACAGCCCTTGGTCATTGGCAAAGGGCCGGATTGTCGCTTGCACGCATGTAGTTTATAAACTACAGTGGCGGCATGTTCACGCTGCAGCAGACCAGGACATTCCGGAAGTGGTTCGGCAAGCAGCGGGACGAGCGGGCCGCGACGGCAATCACCGCGCGGCTGGCCCGGCTGTCCTATGGACATGCGGGTGACGCGAGGCCGGTGGGCAAGGGCGTCAGCGAGCTTCGCGTTCATCATGGCCCCGGCTAACGGGTGCATTTCCGGCGGCGCGGGTCCACGATCATCGTGCTGCTCTGCGGCGGGGACAAGAGCACGCAGGCCCGCGACATCAAGCTCGCGTGGAAACTCGCCGCTGAAACGAAGGAAGGACCATGACCGAAGAACTGACGATCTTTGACCCGGCCGATCACCTGAAGTCCGATCAGGCCATTGCAGACTTCATGTGCAACGCGCTCGAGACGAACGATCCCGGCTACGTGGCCCATGCACTTGGAGTGGTGGCCCGCGCGAAGGGCATGGGTGAAGTCGCCCGCCAGACCAGCCTTTCGCGCGAGCAGCTCTATCGCTCGTTCAGCAGCGAAGGGAATCCAACCCTGCGCACGACGCTGGCGGTGTTGCAGGCTGTCGGCATCCAGCTTCTCGCAAGGCAGGCCGAATCCGGCAAGGGGTGACAGTCGTGCTCATCGCGGCTGCCAGGGGTCCAGTTTGGACGTCCCTTGAAGCGGACATGGCATCGGAACCGTGTCCGTTTTCCTTGTTCCGAAAACCGTGTTCCTCTGTAGGGTTCAGCCGCTCGAATGCTCTGGACTGTCCCTGGTCGAGCAAGGACTGGATGGCATCGACCTTCTGAGCGTCCGACATGCACTCCGCCTCGGTCACGCCGCGAATGTCACGCAAAAGGCCAAGCACGGTTGTGTCGAGATCATCAATGACGGCCTTGAGATGGTCCTGTTGCTCCTTGCGAGCTTCGAGAAGGCGGTCATTATGCTCCCGGGTTGCCTTTGCATGAAAGGACGCCATGACGCTGAGCCAGAGATCTATGAGGCTGTCATGCGTGCGGTAGAACTGATGGGCAACAAATGCGGCGGCATGGATCCGGCGATCATTGTCCGCACGCTGCTGGAGCTGGATCAGCCGTGGCCGCAGAACGCTGCCTGCGAAATACTGGATGTCGGCAGCGCCCAGATCGAGCGCCGAAAGAGGGCCTGCAAGCTGATCATGCAAGTCGGCGAGCGTTTCATGGTCAGCAATGGCCTCCTTGATCTTCGTTGGTCTTGCCGACTGCGACAGCTTCTTCAACAGGGTCAGGCGATATCGGTTCTGATCGTCCGTCGTCGTGAACAGATCATCCAGCAAGGCGCGCGCGTCATCGGTGAGGTGCGCATCAATCAGTTCGATCAGCTCCGTTATGCGGGCCTGCAATCCGGATCGGATCAACTCTGGGCCTATCGGCATAAAGGTACGCGGGGTCCCACAGGAATTGGCGGACTTGGGGTTTCCCGGCGGTTCCGGGAAGATGATCAGCCTTGGCCGCCTTGCGAGCTGTCCGACTTGATCGCTTCGTAAAGAGCGGTCTTTCCAACTATGATGCGGGCCGCTGCATCGCGAACCGTCATACCTTGCTAGATCAGCATTTTCGCCCGTGCCGGTTTTTCAGCGGTGATGGCAGCCTCGCGGCCGCCTTTTCATCCACGCACAGCAGCAGCGGCGTTAGGCCAGCGCGGATTCTTTCGCGGATCAGGTCGCGCTCAAACCGGGCAAGAGCGCCGAACAGGTGGAGGACGAGGGTACAGCCGCTCGTGGTCGTGTCGATGCCTTCGGTCGAGGACCTGAATCCGATGCCGCGCTGATCAAGTTCGCGCACCGCGTCGATCAGATGGCTCATGCTGCGTCCGAGACGGTCGAGCTTCCATACGATCAGCGTTTCGCCGGAACGCAGGTGATAAAGCTCCGAGACGCCCTTGG
>JAJEAZ010000209.1 GCA_022824105.1 Alphaproteobacteria bacterium | reverse complement strand
AGCAGGTCCGTGCTCATCGACCGGCGCAGGTCGCCGTCCGTCACAATGCCCAGGAGCAGGCCCGCCTCATCCGTCACGCCGACGCAGCCGAACGCCTTGGACGAGATCTCGAACAGCGCCTCGGCCATGACCGTGTCCGGCCCGACGAGTGGCATGGCATTGCCGCCATGCATGATGTCGGAGACGAGCTTGAGACTCTGGCCGAGCGAACCGCCGGGATGCAGGTCGCGAAAATCGGCTGCGGAGAAGCCCTTGCGCTCCAGCAGCGCCACCGCAAGCGCATCGCCCAGCGCCAGCATCATTGTGGTCGAGGTCGTCGGCGCGAGGCCCATCGGGCAGGCTTCGGAGACCGGCGGAAGCACGACCGCAAGGCGGGCCGCTTCCGCGAGCGGACTTCCGGCGTTGGCCGTCACCGCAATCAACGGCACCGAGCTGCGCGCCGCATGGGCGATGACGGCTGCGAGCTCGGCCGTGCCTCCGGAATTGGAGAGCGCCAGCACGGCGTCGCCGCGCGCGATCATGCCCAGGTCTCCGTGCGAGGCCTCGCCGGCATGGACGAAATGCGCCGGCGTGCCGGTCGAGGCCAGCGTGGAGGCGATCTTGGCGGCCACATGGCCGCTCTTGCCCATGCCGGTCACGATCACCCGCCCGCTGACGCCCGCCAGGATATCCACGGCCTCGTCGAACGCGCCGTCCAGGTTGTCGGCGAGCGTGACCAGCGCTTCCGCCTCCATCGCCAGCACCCGGCGTCCGGCGGTGCGCAATGCGTTGTCGAGCGGTTCAGTGAGCAAAGATGTCCTCCTCGGCCCAGCCCTCCAGATCAAGCCGCGCGCGGACCGGCAGGAAATCGAAACAGGCCGCCGCCAGTTCCGTCCGGCCTTCCCTTGCAAGCATGGAATCGAGTCGTTCCTTCAGGCGGTGCAGATGCAGCACATCGGCGGCGGCGTAGTCCCGTTGCGGCCCTGTCAGGTCCGCCGCGCCCCAGTCCGACGACTGCTGTGTCTTGGACATTTCGATGCCGAGCAACTCCTTGCAGAGGTCCTTCAGGCCGTGCCGGTCGGTATAGGTGCGGACCAGCCGGGAGGCGGTTCGGGTGCAATAGACCGGCTGCGCCGCCACTCCGAGATAGCACTCCAGCACGGCAAGGTCGAAGCGCGCGAAGTGAAACAATTTGGTGACGCCGGGGTCCGCAAGCAAGGCCTTCAGGCGCGGGGCCGCATACTCGCCGACCTGGAACCGGACCAGATGGGCATGGCCGTCCCCGGCCGAAAGCTGCACCACGCAGAGCCGGTCCCGGGCGGGCTTCAATCCCATGGTTTCGGTATCGACCGCCGCCAGCGCGCCGAAGCTCAGGCCTTCGGGAATATCGTTGCGATGCACATGAACAGCCATTGCGCGCAGAGCTTAGCACAATAGCCGCTGTCCCGCCCGCTTCCGCCACAGCAACCATAACAGCCTGGCCATGCGGCAGAACCCGAGCGGCGGCGCCGGCCCCGTATCGGGAGCCTGTCCCGAGCTTGTCGAAAGGGACCCCTGCAGAAATGTCATGTTCTGTCATGTTCCGTCATGCGGCCCTCCCGAAATGTCATGTTCTGTCATGCGGCCCGACTCCGCCGGCCAGTGCGGCCGGGGTTTCCGCGGCGGGCGTCGGCGATGCGGCCGGTTTCGCCGCCGGGGCGGGGCGGAGTCGGTTGCGGTCATCAACGGTGCCTCCTTCGGGGCAAAGCAAAGGGCGGGACAGGGTGTCCCTGTTTTGCGCGCGTTTCGCGTGCGGGCGCGGGCGGGTGTCGGCGCCGGCGCGGTTCGCGCACCTGATTGCGCGCGCGAGACGCTGGACGCACCTCTCGCGCTTGCTCACGCCGGGGGTTTTTTCGCGGCCCCCAGCCGGTCGCTTTCTGCAGAAACGCCGAAAGGCGGCCCCCGGGGAGCCGCCTCTCTCTACTTTCATTCTACACCATACCGCCAAATGTCAAGCCCGTTTGGAGAACAATACCGAGATTTTTCGGGAAATTTTCAAATTATCCGAAGACAGGGTGGGCGGCGTCTCGCGCAACCTTGCGCCTTGACGCCGGCGGCGAACGGGCGACTGTCAAGGCTCCGCCCCGCCGCCTCCAGGAACGCGCGCCATGAACGAACCCGCCTTCATACCGCTGCCCGGCTACCGGGAATATCCCGAAGACGAGATGAGGAGCCGGGCGCGCGCCTTCCACGAGGAGCTGAAACGCCGGCGCACGGTGCGGGACTTCTCCAGCCGGCCTGTGCCGCGCGCGGTCATCGACGACTGCCTGCGGGCCGCCACGACCGCGCCGAGCGGCGCGAACCTGCAGCCCTGGCATTTCACCGTGGTGGGGGACCCGGAGACCAAGCGCCGGATACGGGCCGCCGCCGAGGAGGAGGAGCGCGAGTTCTACCGCCACCGCGCGCCGCAGGAATGGCTGGATGCGCTGGCCCCGCTCGGCACGGACGAGCGCAAGCCCTTCCTGGAAACCGCGCCCTGGCTGATTGCAATCTTTTCCCAGAGATACGGCCGGCTGGCCGACGGCCGCCGGGTCAAGCACTACTACCCGATGGAGTCGGTCGGCATCGCAACGGGCATGCTGATCGCGGCCCTGCACATGGCGGGGCTGGCGACGCTGACCCACACGCCGAGCCCGATGAAGTTCCTGAACGAAATACTGGGCCGCCCCAAGGCCGCCGAACGCCCCTTCCTGCTGCTGGTCGCCGGCTATCCGGACGAGGATGCGAAAGTGCCCGATATCGGCCGCAAGCCGCTCAGCGAGGTGGTGACTTACGTCTGAGCGCGGGGACGGTCCATTGCTGTCCGGTTCGGCCGTTCGGCGGAGCCGGTCGGGAGTCTATCGGGAGTTCGGCAGCGCACGGCGTCTCCGGTCCGCCCCCTCTCCGCCACGCCTGAACGCTCCCCCTTTCGTCATGCCCGGACTTGTTCCGGGCATCTCCCTCAGGGCCGTCGCGGTGGCGGAAATGGATGCCCGGAACAAGTCCGGGCATGACGGGAAAAGGGTCGGGAC
Source organism: Alphaproteobacteria bacterium (assembly GCA_022824105.1). Lineage (GTDB taxonomy): Bacteria > Pseudomonadota > Alphaproteobacteria > Bin95 > Bin95 > Bin95. The sequence goes on along the minus strand of JAJEAZ010000209.1, from coordinate 1,464 downwards.
GCCGAACGTCAATCCTCCAGACCGAGCTCGCGTTCCACTTCTTCCAGCGTGTAGGTCCGCGACCGCCCGGCCCGGTTGTCGATCAGCCGCTGCCCGGCCAGATACAGGTCTTCCAGATCGTCGAGATGCGCCAGAATGGCCTCGCGGGCATAGAACGTCTTGGTCCGGCCCGTCGCCTTGGCGAGCCGTTCGAGACGGCCTTCTATGTCTTCGGGCAATCTGATCGCAAGCATGTCCCCCTCCCAACACCCTGCGGTTATAGCGTGACCCGAGACGGATGCTGCTGTGGTTCCGGTCCCGGCTTGTTATGACCGCTACAGGGTGCCGCATGGCCCCCCAAGCGCCTGGACAAGGAAAGGCCCCGGCCGTTTCCAGCCGGGCCTGTCGGGCCGGGTATGGGGCGGGCGGTCAGTCATATATACGGTAAACTGGCTCGCCGTTGCGTTTTTCGCCGGTATTGACGGGTTTCAGCCCACGCGCAGCTGGCGCTTTGTAGATCGCCTGCTTCGCCGTGCTCCGCTTGCCGTTGCCGAACTCATCCTCGAACAGGGCCACAAGCTCGGTAACGGTAACGCCTTCCGGGCGACGCATGGCGTCAATGGTTGTGTCAACGCGGGTGCGGGCCTGCCGGCGCGGCCGCGCTTCGTCGGAGCCGGCACTGATCGAGGGTTTCGCTGGCGTCTGTGCCTGGTTGCCTGCTGCCATTTGCGCTGTTTGCGCAGCAGACGGCCCGCCTTCGTTACTGACGCTTGCGAGCTTGTCCTGCATAAAGCCGGTGATCGCTTCCCGGTCAGGCATATGGCCCGAGCGCTCCTCGACAGTCCCGACGAACTCAGCAAGCAAGCTCTGCAAGCGGCTATCGCCATCCACACGCCGCCAAGCCTCCGGCAAGGCCGACCTCACGAGCCGGTTGCGTTTCTGATTTTCAAGCTCCCGTTCGGCTTCGTTCTTCGCCTCGCCACTGACCGCATGATCGCGGTTGAGGAAGCGGTGGAGCGTTGCCGCTGAATCGGCATAGCTCTGTTCACGGAGATTGACGGATGAGAACCGGCGCTTGTGCGCTTGCTCTCCCCCGACCATCGGCAAATAGAGCCACCAGTCCAAACCGTTTGTCAGCGCCGCCAGTTCAACGCCCTCTTGGTAAGCATACCGCAACAACTGAGCCTGATGCCTGGAAAGCTCCACTTCGGCGGGCTTCGCTTCGATCAGGACGCGCGGTCCTTCTCTCGCGCAAAGGCAGTAGTCCACAAACCCCCTTTCCTCGTTTATGTCCTTGACTGGATACTGGCGGCGAACCTCGTCGAAATCGTCGGTATCCCAGCCTAACCCGGATTTCTCACCGGGGGTAGGTGCATCGGGGCTCTGCATGTGAGAAAGTACTTCTGCTTCAAAGACTTGTCCTGTTGCAGAGGAGCGCCCCGATGCGTACAGAGTGTAACCCGACGCGGATGCGATTTGCACGCC
>JAJEAZ010000192.1 GCA_022824105.1 Alphaproteobacteria bacterium | reverse complement strand
AGGTTCATGACGACCAGGAACGCCAGCAGGACGATGATAGCCGCAGCGGTCTTCTCGGCGAAGGCGCGTTCCGGGCTGTCCGCCCAGATATAGATCTGCACCGGGAGCGCGGATGCCGGGTCGAGCAGCCCCTGGGGCACGTCCACGATGAAAGCCACCATGCCGATCATGATGAGCGGCGCCGACTCGCCCAGCGCCTGCGCCATGCCGATGATCGTGCCGGTCATGATGCCGGGCATGGCGAGCGGCAGCGTGTGGTGCAGCATGGCCTGCATCCGGCTGGCGCCGAGCCCGATGGCGGCCTCCCGGATCGAGGGCGGCACGGCGCGCAGCGAAGCCCGCGTGGCGATGATGACGGTCGGCAGGGTCATGAGGGCGAGCACCATGCCGCCGACCAGCGGCGCCGAGCGCGTCAGCCCCATGAAGCCGAGGAAAATCGCAAGGCCCAGGAGCCCGAAAACGATGGAGGGAACGGCGGCGAGATTGTTGATGTTGATCTCGATGAGGTCCGTCCACCGGTTGCGCGGCGCGAATTCCTCCAGATAGATGGCCGTCATCACACCGAGCGGGAAGCTCAGCACGAGGCAGGTCAGGAGCGCGAAGAAGGAGCCGGAAATCGCGCCCAGGATGCCGGCAAGCTCCGGTTCCCGGCTGTCGCCGCTTGAGAAGAAGCGCCAGTTGAACGTGCTGCGGATGCGGCCGTCCTCCTCCAGCCGGTCGAGCCAGGCCAATTGCTTCTCGTTGAAGCGCCCGGAGTCGCGGGCGGTTGCGCCCTTGAGCAGCATGTCCACTTCATCGTCGGCCGGCACCCAGACGCGCATCGTCTTGCCGATCAGGCCGGGGTCTTCCAGGACCAGGCTGCGCAGCTCGAAGCCCGCGCCGGCGCTCACCAGCTCCATGAGCTTGCGCCGGTCCCGGCGCTTGCGCACCGCTTCCGGGAAGATCTCGCCGAGCGCCGCGCGGACGACGGCCCGGTAGTTCGCGGTCGACAGGGTTTCCCGGTCGCGCGCGCCGGCGGGGTCGAGGACGCTTTCCTCCAGCGTCACATCGAGGGCGATCTCCGCCTGCGTGAAGGCGCCGATCCCCTTGGAGCCGATGGCGCCGATCAGCAGGATCAGGAAGGCAAGCGCGATGCCGATGGCGGCAATGCCGTAAAGGCGGAAGCGCGCCTCCGCCCGCCGCCGCCGCGGCAGCGACGCCAGGATCGTCTCGGACGGGCTCTGCTGCAGGTCAGTCATAGCGTTCCTGGTAGCGGCGCACGAGCATGAGCGCGATCAGGTTCAGGATCAGCGTCGCAACGAACAGGAGCAGGCCGAGCGCGAAGGCGGCGAGCGTCTTGGGACTGTCGAATTCCTGGTCGCCCGTCAGCAGCGCGACCATCTGCACCGTGATCGTCGTCACGGCCTGAAGCGGGTTGACGGTCAGGTGGGCGGAGAGGCCGGCCGCCATGACCACGATCATGGTCTCGCCGATGGCGCGTGAGACGCCGAGCAGCAGCGCGCCGCCGATTCCCGGCAGCGCCGCCGGCAACACCACGTCCCTGACGGCCTCCGACTTGGTCGCGCCCAGTCCGTAGGCGCCTTCGCGCAGCGACTGCGGCACGGCCGAAATCACGTCGTCGGCAAGCGAGGAGACGATGGGAATAATCATCACGCCCATCACAACGCCGGCGGCGAGCGCGCTCTCGGAAGAGACCTCGAAGCCGATGGATTCCGAGGAGTCCCGCACGAAGGGCGCAACAACGAGCACCGCGAAGAAACCGTAGACCACGGTCGGAATGCCCGCCAGGATTTCGAGGATCGGCTTGGCAAGCGACCGGGCGCGTGGCGTCGCGTACTCGGCGAGATACACCGCCGACAGAAGGCCGAGCGGCCCTGCGACTGTCATCGCCACTGCGGCGATGAGCCCGGTGCCGACCAGAAGCGGGATCACGCCGAACGCGCCGGACGACCCGACCTGGTCCTCGCGGATGGCGATCTGCGGACTCCAGTTCAGCCCGAACAGGAAGTCGAACAGCGGCACCGCGTCGAGGAACCGGATGGTCTCGAACAGAAGCGAAAGCACGATCCCGATTGTGGTCAGAATCGCGACGAGCGAACTGGCGATGAGGAGCCCGAGCAGGACGCGCTCGCCCAGGATCTGGCGCGCGCGCCGCCCTTGCGCCGCGGCGAGCAGCGAAGAGCGTTCGACCCTCTCCGCCGCTGCGACCGCCTGCGCCATGCCGGGCTCCGCCACCGCCGGGCCTTACATGGACAGGTTCTGAAGTCCGTTGGCCGCGGCGCGCCACTCTTCGCGCTCGGCGTCGGACATCGGGATCAGGCCCTTGTCGGCCAGATAGCCCTCGGGGCCCCAGGTCGCCTCGTTCGTGAACTCGGCGATGAACTCGGCGATGCCGGGCACCTGGCCAATATGCGCCTTCTTCACATAGAAGAACAGCGCGCGCGAGACCGGGTAGTTGCCGTCGGCGATTTCCTCGAATTCCGGCGCCACGCCGTTGACCGTGCTGCCCTGCAGCTTGTCGGAATTCTGGTCGAGGAAGCTGAAGCCGAAAATGCCGAGCGCGCGTGGGTTGGTCGTCAGCTTCTGCACGATCAGATTGTCGTTCTCGCCGGCCTCGATGTAGGCGCCGTCTTCGCGAATCGTGTGGCAGACTTTCTTGTAGGCCTTCTTGTCGGCCTTCTTCATGGCCTTGATGCCGGCGAACTGCTTGCAGCCGCCTTCCATGGCGAGCTCGACAAAGGCGTCGCGCGTGCCGGAGGTCGCCGGCGGGCCGAGCACCTCGATGCGCACGTCCGGCAGGTCCGGATTGACGTCCTTCCAGCTGTTGTACGGATTCGCCTTCGTCGGGCAGGCGTCCACGCTCTCGCAGGCGCCGTCCGGCACCTCGTGCGCCAGCGCCAGGAAGACGTCCTTGAGCGTCAGCGACATCTGCCCCGTGTCGCGGGAGTTGGCGAGCACGATGCCGTCATAGCCGATCTTGACCTCAATGACGTCGGCGATGCCGTTCTCGGCGCACTTCTTCACTTCCTTCGCCTTGATGCGCCGCGAGGCGTTGGTGATGTCGGGATGGCCTTCGCCGGTCCCGGTGCAGAACAGCTTGAGCCCGCCGCCCGAGCCGGTCGATTCGACGATCGGGGTCTTGAACGAGGTCGTCTTGCCGAACCGCTCGGCCACCGCCGTCGAGAACGGGAACACGGTCGAGGATCCGACAATGCGGATCTGGTCGCGGGCCTCTGCGGCGCCCGCAACCGCCACGCCGGCGAACAGCGCGGCGATCAGCGTCTTTTTCATCTGGAGAGCATCCCTTGTTGGTGTTGGCATGGCGCCGGGCAGGTGTGCCGCGCCGCACGCCGGAAAAGTCGCGCAGGGCGGTGATACGTCTATTGCAGTTTCGTTACAGAAATATGATGGCGATCTATGCCGCCGGCGGGCTCTCCGCCGCGGGCAGATACACGTTGAAGCGGCTGCCCCGCCCGAGCGTGCTGGACGTGACCAGCCGGCCCCGGTGGCGGTTGACGATATGCTTCACGATCGCGAGTCCGAGCCCCGTGCCGCCGAGGCTCCGGGAGCGGGCCTTGTCGGCGCGGTAGAAACGCTCGGTCAGGCGGGGCAGGTCGGCCCGGTCGATGCCGGGGCCGGCGTCGGTCACCGCAATGCAGGCGCCGGGCAGGCCGATGTCGGGAATGCGCGCGACCGCGGCCGCCTCCAGCCGCACGTCCTCGCCGCCATATTTGATGGCGTTGTCCAGCAGGTTTTCGAAAACCTGCGTGAGTTCGTCCGGGTCGCCGAGCACGGGCGGCAGCCCGTCCGCGATGTCGAGGGCGACCGGCCGGTCCGAGCGCGCCGCCAGCGACTCCGCGACGCCCTTCAGCAGCGGTGCGAGTTCGAGCGCCGTTTCCGGCTGTATGTGTTCGCGCGCCTCGACCCGCGCAAGCGAAAGCAGGTCGTCCACAAGACGTGACATGCGGGCTGCCTCGCCGTCCATGATTTCGAGAAAGCGCTTCCGCGCCTCGGGGTCGTTCGCGGCCGGCCCGCGCAGCGTTTCGATGAAACCGATCAGGGAGGCGAGCGGCGAGCGGAGTTCGTGGCTCACATTGGAAACGAAATCGGCGCGCATCCGCTCGTTCTGCGTGATCGCCGTGACATCGCGCATGATGATGAGCGCGCCACCCAGCCCGCCGGGGGCGGCCACGGCCTGAAGGTCGAAGGCGCGCGCAATGGGCACCGGCAGGCTGACCTCGACGCCGTGCTGGCCGCCGTCCGCGAGCACGGCGTCCACCGCGCGGAGCGCATCCGGGTGGCGCAGGCTGTGGCTGAGGTCGCGGTCGAGGGCGCGGTCGCCCAGCACGGCGCGCGCCGCGGGGTTTATGCGCGTGACGGTCCGCCCGGCGTCCAGCAGCAGGACCGGATCGGGCAGGGAGTCGAGAATGTCTGTGGCGAGATTGTTCATGCGGCCCTAAAGTGCGTGAAATATATGACGATTCGGTGTGAGGACAGCTCTTCCGATGCGCGACTTCCATATTCCGGGCCGTTCGCCCGTCCGCGCGGCCAACGCGATGGTCGCCACCAGCCAGCCTTCCGCGACGCTTGCCGGGGTGGAAATGCTGCGTTCGGGCGGCAATGCCGTCGATGCCGCGGTCGCCGCCTGCGCGGTGATGTGCGTGACCGAGCCGCAGTCCACCGGGATCGGCGGGGACTGCTTCTGCCTCTATACGCCGGCAGGCGCCGACGCGCCGATTGCGCTCAACGGCTCCGGCCATGCGCCGGCCGCGCTTTCGGCGGACTGGCTTGCCGAGCGGGGCGTGAATGCGCTCGACGATTCGAGCCCCCATGCGGTGACCGTGCCCGGCGCCGTCGATGCCTGGGAGCAGCTTGTGCAGGACCACGGCACCAGGGGCCTCGACGAACTGCTGCAGCCGGCGATCCGCTATGCGGAGGAGGGCTTCGCCGTCCATGCGCGCACGGCTGCGGACTGGAGCGATTCCGCCGGGCGCCTTGCCGGCGACGCCGACACGGCCGCGCGGTTCCTGCCGGGCGGCAAGGCGGTCGGCGAAGGCCGCGTGTTCCGCCAGCCGGAGCTTGCCGCGACGCTTCGCCGGATCGCCGGGGAAGGCCGGTCGGCGTTCTACGAGGGCGAGGTCGCGGCGGATATGGCGGGCAAGCTGCGCGCGCTCGGCGGGCTGCATACCGAGGAGGATTTCGCCGCCCGCAAGGCCGAGTATGTCGAGCCGATTTCCTCCGATTATCGCGGCTACACCGTGTTCGAATGCCCGCCCAACGGGGTCGGCGTCGTGGCGCTGCTCATGCTCAACATGCTGGAAGGGTTCGAGCCGGCGGACGACCCGCTGTCGCCAGACCGCATGCACCGGCTCGCGGAGGCGACGCGGCTTGCCTACCGGGACCGCAACGCCTTCGTCGCCGACCCGGCGGATTCGGAGGCGCCGCTGGATATGCTGCTCTCGAAGGACTATGCGGCGGCGCTCAGGGGCACGATCCGCGAGGACCGCGCGGCGCCTTCGCTGCCGCCGGCCGGCTGGCCCGCGCATGAGGACACGGTCTATCTCTCGGTCGTGGACCGGGACGGCAATGCCTGCTCCTTCATCAACTCGCTCTTCAAGTCCTTCGGCAGCGCGATCCTGGCGCCGAAATCCGGCGTGATGCTGCACAATCGCGGGCTCGGCTTCTCGCTGGAGCCCGGGCACCCGAACGCCGTGCACCCGAACCGGCGCCCGATGCACACCATCATCCCGGCGATGCTGGCGAAGGCGGGCCGCGCCGTCATGCCGTTCGGCGTCATGGGCGGGCATTACCAGCCGGTCGGCCAGTCCTGGTTCCTGACCTCCATGCTCGACCACGGCCTCGACCCGCAGGCGGCGCTCGACCTGCCCAGGCTGTTCGCCTTCCAGGACCGGGTGGAGGTCGAGCGCGGCATCCCCGAGGCGGCCTGCGCCGATCTCGCCCGCCGGGGCCACACGGTCGCGCCGGCGAACCGGCCGCACGGGGGCGGCCAGGCGATCTGGATCGACCGGGAGGCGGGCACGCTGGTGGCGGGCTCGGACCCGCGCAAGGACGGCTTCGCACTCGGATACTGAACCCGGAGACGGATCGGATGGGCGGACGGCTGGACGGCAAGACCGTCGTGGTTACGGGCGCGGCCTCGCGCGGCAAGGGCGTGGGCACCGGCAAGGCGATTGCGCTGCTCTCGGCGCGCGAGGGCGCGAAGCTGGTGCTGGTCAACCGCTCCGCCGAACGCGCCGAGAGCCTTGCGGAGGAAATCCGGGCCGAGGGCGGCGAGGCGCTGGTCTTCGCGGGCGACGTGACCGAGGAAGCCGACGCGAACGCCATGGCGGAGGCGGCCGAGGCGCGCTTCGGGCGCATTGACGCGCTGGTCAACAATGTCGGCGGCTCGCAGCAGCAGGGCGCGGTGATGGAGATCGGCCGCGAGGGATGGGACGCGACCATTGCCGTCAACCTCACCTCGGCGATGCTCTGCGCACGGGCCTGCATCCCGGCCATGCAGCGCGCGGGCGGCGGGTCGATCCTCAACATCTCCTCCGTGGTCGGCGCGCGCGGCCTGCTGAGCAGCACCGGCTCCGTCGCCTACGCCTCGGCCAAGGCGGGCCTGCACGGCCTCACCCTGTCGCTGGCGACCGACTATGCGAAGGATGCGATCCGCTGCAATTGCATCATCGTCGGCACGATCTTCACGCCGATGGTCGCGCACCAGGGCCCGGAAGCGCGGGCGCGGCGGGCGGCGATGGTGCCGCTCGCCACGGAGGGCACGGGCTGGGACATCGGCTGGGCGGCGGTCTATCTCGCCAGCGACGAGGCGCGCTGGATCACCGGCGTGATGCTGCCTGTGGATGCCGGCCTCCTCGCCATCCGCGACTGGCCGCGATAGGCGGGCCCGCCCGCTACTGCGGATTGAGGCGGAAGGCGACGCGCGCGCCCGCCCCGTCCCGGGTGACGGCGAGCGACAGCACTTCGCCCTCGCGGCGGAACAGGCCCGCTCCCGCCGGCTGCCAGCCGAGTTGCGGCAGGGCTTCCTCGTACCAGCCGCGAATGCGCGCCGCCGGCACGGCCCCGGTCGCCGCCGCCTCGACGATGCGCCCGCCGGGCTTGTCGAACACCATGGCCGAGCCGGGCTCGATCTCCAGCCCCGCCATCAGCGGCAGGGCCTCGAAACCCGGCACGAACCGCTCGCCGGCCTGGACGGGCGCGCCCAGCAGGCAAAGGACAAGGATGAACACCGCCCTCATGGCGGACGCCCGCCCGCATCGGTTCATCGGTGCCGTCATGCCCGGATAGCCGCCTTTCGCTCGAACGAACGCCGCTTCGCGCCGCCCGGAAAGACGGTATGCCCGCCCACCGAACGGCGCAAGTCCGCGCGCTATTTCTGGCAGGCGGGGCAGAAGAAGGTGGATCGGCCCGACTGGACGGAGCGCCGGACGATGGCGCCCTTGCGCCCGCAGGGGCAGGGGCAGCCCTCGCGCCCGTAAACCCGCCAGCTGCGCTGGAAGTAGCCGAGCTCGCCCGACGCCTGCACATAGTCGCGCAAGGACGAGCCGCCGGCCGCCACCGCCTGCTCCAGCGTCTCGCGCACGGCTTTTGCAAGCGCGCGCGCTTCAGCCGCCGAGAGCGCGCCGGAAGGCCGGTCGGGGTGGAGCCGCGCCCGGTTCAGCGCCTCGCACACATAGATGTTGCCGAGCCCGGCGATCCGCCGCTGGTCGAGCAGGGCGGCCTTGAGCGGCGCGCGGCGGCCGGCGAACAGGGCGCGCAGGCGGCGGCCGGTAAGCTCCGGCCCGAGCGGCTCGATGCCGAGGCCGGCGAGCCGGGGGTGGTCGTCGAGGCCTCCCGCCGCGATCAGGTCCATGAAGCCGAAGCGCCGGACGTCGCGGTAGACGAGGTGCTGCCCGTCGTCGGTCTCGACGATCAGGTGGTCGTGGCGGTCGGGCTCCGGCGCCGGGCCTCTGCCCAGCATCATCCGCCCGGACATGCCGAGATGGGAGAGCCAGGTCATCCCGTCGTCGAGCGCCGCCAGGATGTATTTCGCCCGCCGGTCGAACCCCTCGATGCGCCGGCCCTGCAGGCGCGCCGCGAACCGCTCCGGCAGGGGAAAGCGCAGGTCCGCCCGGCGCTGCTCGACGCGCACGAGCCGCCGCCCCGCCAGCGCCCCCGCCAGCCCCCGCATCACCGTCTCGACTTCCGGCAGTTCAGGCATGGGCGAGAGGCTAATGCGTTTCGGCGGTCCGCGTCACGGGCGAAGCGCCATAATCAGCCTGTCTCCGCATTTCATCAGCCGGACCGGTTCAAGCTGCCCGCGAAAGGCGATCCTGTTGCGCGGTTCTCTCAATGCATCTCGTTCCAACTTGCGGATACTTCCGAATGCAGCCGTCGGGCGGAACGCAGGCCGCAAGCCACCGGGAACAAGCCCGTCTGCAGTTTCCGCCCCGGCCCGAAGCTGCGCAACGACCTCGCTTGTCCGCAAGGCGCCTCTTTTCAACTCCAGCGGCGCAACCCAACCGGCCCCGCCCTGCTTGCCATCGGCGATGAACAGGTAGTCGCATTTGCGTCCGTCTCTGCGGACCGGCGCGCCCGGCTTGTCGAAATCAACGACCAACCGTTCCTTGGGCGCATCCTTCAGCGATACGGCGCAGCCTTCCTTCCGCATTCCGGAAGCAAGACATGCCGGATCGATTCTGCCGCGAACCGACTCGACAAGCCCCATCAGCCCGTCTCTTGGCTCCGGCTGGAAATGTCGGCCCAATCATTGTGGAGCGCAGCGGCGACCTCGCCGAAGCCCGTGGCATACAACCCGGATTCATCGAGCGCGACTTCCCGCACGACCGACCCCTTGGGACGTTCCTTCGGTTCGAACAGCCACACTCCTACATCGCTGGCTGGCAGCGCGATCTTGTTTGCGGGGATGTCGTTCTGTTCGGATTCCGGAAGCCTGGACCGGCCTACGATGTTCGCCAATTCCTCCAGCACCCACTCGCTGTGGGTAGTTACCAGCACCCTGACCCCGGCTCGGACCAAGGCAGCGATCTCCCGAATTAATTGCGCTTGCATAGCAGGATGGAGATGGGATTCCGGTTCTTCGATAATCAACACGTTTCCCTGCTCGACTACATGGCGAAGATACAAGACTACCGGCGCAAGTTCGGATACCATCGAGGAGGCATTGGTCAGAGACAGGTTACTTTCCCATCCTTTCGGTCTATAGATAAAGTGTGGATACCCCACTGCTTCTGACCTTTCAATCTCGATAGCGCCCCTAAGAATTGTTTGTTCGATACTGTTACCAAGATCATTATGGGGCTTGCGGCGAGCGCCGGTCGTGCGGCCCAACTCGATTAATTTTTCCAGAAAGTCCGCTAAAACACCCGAAAGCATAGGAGTCCGGGCGGCAGGGCGCACGCCAGTCATCGCAGCACTACCGATCAATGCGCTGACCACTACATTGTGAGCGTGCATGACGCCGGTTCGGTCCGCAGGCAGGTAGAAGGCGTTATCGGCCAAAGGACCGGCGATCAGGGGGTGCATAAAATTTCCAAGAACTGCCAACAGCGCGAAGGCGTGAAGGTTCAGGTCCTCCTTATCTCCCGGATCGCGGCGGACTCTGAGTGCCTCAACGAGATTTTTTAGCGCTATCGTCGGGAGATTCTCGTTGCGAATTCTGAGATTCAATTGGGAACATGCTGGAATTTGTGTCTTGAACGTTATGTCCGCATCGTTGATTTTGAAATTGTGCTCTACTGGATCATATCCTTCGAATCCTGGTATGCGGATCATAACGTTAGAAATATTTCCAGAGCCTTTACGCACCAGAGAATTGGCTTCATCAGTGCCGAAGCAGCGGCGGACTTCATCGCCAATTGAGCGTCCATAGCCATCGAAAAAATCTTGGAGAATATTAGCAGTAGAATCGGGGATACTGTTGATTGCAATTATATTGCCAGATATATCGGCTGCATCTTCTGTGAATTCAATTAACGAATCGATCACATCATCTGAAAGGTATTGTCCTTCTTTTGGCCTAAAGTGTCCTTGGAAATAGGATCGTCAAAAAGCTTCAGAGCACCAAAGCCGGTGCAATGCATAAATCAGGATGGCCAAATAGGATTTTCCGGTATTGCTCGGGCCGACGAACACGGTAAGCGGGCGCAGATCGAGCTTTGCCTCAATAATCGGGCCGAAATCCTGGACCTCGAGTTCGAGACTGGCTCGGACAGTCCTTTCTGCGGTCTTGGGCATCGGCAAATCGCAGTTGTGGCTGAATACGGCAACGTCGGACAATATCGGCGGCCGGGGGCCTCCGGCAAGGGGCCGGGCATCCTGTCGGACACGGGGTGGCTGGGTTATGCTCTGGCCAATGAGCGGGGCGAACACAGATTCGGTCGATTTCGGCTTTCGGGACGTGCCGAGGGGGGACAAGGCCCGGCTCGTGCGCGGCGTGTTCGACAGCGTGGCGCCCCGCTACGACCTGATGAACGACCTGATGAGCCTCGGCGTCCACCGGCTCTGGAAGGCGGCGCTGGTCCGCGCGCTCCGGCCGCGGCCCGGCATGGCGCTGCTCGACGTGGCGGGCGGCACGGGGGATATCGCCGTCGCCGCCGCGGCTAAGGGGGCGCAAGCCACCGTCGTCGATATCAATGAGGACATGGCCGCCGCCGGGCGCGACCGCGCGTTCGACCGGGGCTGCCTGGAGATCGGCTGGACAGTCGGCGACGCCGAGGCGCTGCCCTTCCCGGACATGAGCCAGGACGCGGTGACCGTCGCCTTCGGGCTGCGCAACGTGACGGGCCGGGAGAAGGCGCTCGCCGAGATGCGCCGGGTGTTGAAACCGGGCGGGCGGTTCTTCTGCATGGAGTTCTCGCAGGTCGAGGCGCCGGCGCTGAGGGCCCTTTATGAGCGCTACGCCTTCGGCGTGCTGCCGCGCCTGGGCGCGCTGGTGGCCGGCGATGCGGACGCCTACCGCTATCTGGCCGAGAGCATCGCGCGCTTCCCCGACCGGGAGACGCTCGCGGCGTCCATGCGCGCCGCCGGCTTCGGCATGGTGCGCTGGAGCATCCTCTCGGGCGGCATCGTCGCGCTGCATCGCGGCTGGCGCCTCTGACGTGCTGGACTTTGCGCGCCATGTCCTGCGTCTCGGGCGCATCGGCTGGACGCTCGCCCGGCACGACGCGCTCTGGCCGCTGGAGCTCGCGCAGGGGCTGGAGACCGCCGCCATGCTGGCCCGCCTCGTCAGCCGGAAGCGCCCGGAGCGCCGCCGGGGCGAGCGGCTCGCCGCCGCCCTGCAGGCCCTGGGGCCCACCTTCGTCAAGTTCGGCCAGGCGCTTTCGACCCGCGCCGACCTGCTGGGCGAGGAAGTGGCGGACGACCTCTCCGATCTCCAGGACCATCTCCCGGCGCTGCCCTTCGAGACCATGCGCAAGAGCATCGAGGAGCAGTTCGAGACGCCGCTCGGCGAGCTGTTCTCGGACTTCGACACCGAGGCCGTGGCCGCCGCCTCGATCGCGCAGGTCCATCTCGCGAGGACGCCCGAGGGCGCTCCGGTGGCCGTCAAGATATTGCGCCCGGGGATCGAGCAGGCCATCGCCAACGACCTGCGCCTCTTCCTCTGGGTCGCGCGCTGGCTGGAGCGCCTGGCGCCGTTTTCGCGGCGGCTGCACCCCGTCGATGTCGTGCAGACCTTCGCCGAGAGCGTCCGCATCGAGATGGACCTCCGGCTGGAGGCGGCCGCGGCGACGGAGCTTGCGGGGAATTTCAGCGACGAGGCGCATTTCCGGGTGCCGTCGGTGGACTGGCGGCGCACCGCGCGCCGGGTGCTGACCCTGGAGCGGGTGGAGGGCCTGCCGGTGGACGAGGTGGACGCGCTGCGGGCCGCCGGGCACGACCCCGACGCCATCATGGCGACCGCCGCCGAAATCTTCTTCAAGCAGGTGTTCCG
>JAJEAZ010000393.1 GCA_022824105.1 Alphaproteobacteria bacterium | reverse complement strand
CCGGCTTCGCCCGGAGGCCTGCCCCCGGCCGACGACCCGCCCGAGCAGGTCTATGAGGACTGCCCGCTGGCCGGCCCCGACCGGACCGGCGATGCGGACTGGATCGACGACGACCGGGCCGACGGGGCCGAACATGACTGGCTCTACCAGCGCCGCAACGGCTATGCCGACATTTACGACCCCTGGTCCCCGGAGGCGGTCGAGGAGCGCAGGCAGGACCGCCTCGAACGGGAAGAAGACCCCTTCCGCCCCCGCGGCCCGGACGAGGACGACGACCGGGACGATGACGACTGGGACCGGCAGGACGGGGACTGGTTGGACAGCGCGGAATTCGCGCCGGCCCATGACATCGCATGACAATTCATGACGTTTCGCAGGGGGTCCTCCTGCACGGCGAGGCCATGCCGGGCCGAGAGACTGGCCTGCCCCTCCCGCAGACGGGGAGAAAGACGGAACGCCACCCCATCCTTTTCCCGTCATGCCTTCTCCGTGTCACGCCCCCAACCGTCGCCCCGGCCCCCGAGCCGGGGCCCAGCCTCGGTCCTGGCGGCAGCTTCGGCGGTTGAGCCTGTTCTCCACCGGCTGCGGCAGCGGCGCGAGTCAAGGATGGACCCCGGCTCAGTGGCCGGGGTGACGAAAAGTGGCGCGCACCGGATACAAGGCAAAACGGGATGTGTGCATGCGGCAGCCCTGCAAGCGGGGAGATTTCCGCCGGCGATCGCCACGGGTTCCGATCGGCGAGCGCTGGTGTCAGTCGGCAGCGGCGGCGGTTCGTATTGCTGCGGGCGCGCGGCTGCCCGCAGTGTCCCTGGCCCCCTTCAGGCGGTGGCGGTAAACCTCGGCGCTTTCCAGCACGCGCTGGATGTAGTTGCGGGTTTCGGCGAAGGGCACGAGTTCCATCCAGTCGATGGGATCGACCCTGCCGCTGCGCGGGTCGCCGTAAGTGCGCAGCCATTCCCGGACGCGGTTCGGCCCGGCATTGTAGGCGGCGAGCGCGAGCGCTTCGTTGCCGTCGAAGCTCTCCAGCAGTTCCGCCAGATAGGCGCTGCCGAGCGCGATGTTGTAGCCCCGGTCGCTCCGCAGCCGGGAGCGGCTGTAGGCCAGGCCGAGCTCGCGGGAGACCTGCCGTGCAGTGGCCGGCATCAGCTGCATCAGGCCCATCGCGCCGGACCGGCTGACCGCCTGCGGGTCCATCTCGCTCTCCTGCCGCGCAAGGCCCAGCAGCAAGGGCAGTCCGGGCGCGCGGGAGAGGCGCGCGACATCGTCCGCGCCGAACGCGAGCGGCCAGGACTCCGCCATGAGCGGGACGCCGTGGCGCCACGCCCGCTTGGCCGCCCGGACCGATATGTGCGGCGCCCCGTAAGCCTGCCCCAGCCGGCTGGCGAGGACATGCTCGCCGGGCGAGCGGGCGCTGCGGCTCAGATGGGTGACGAAGGTCTGCATCGTCTCGAAGTCCCCGGCCTCGCCCAGCAGGCGGGCCGCCTGGACGAGCGGGCGGGCCTCGAAGCGTTCGCGCTCCTCGGGCGCGACGGCCGGCCGCCCGGCCGGGTAGCGGTTTTCGGCCGACAGGGCCTTGCCGGCCAACTGCCCGTAAAAGGCGGTTGGATGGCGGGCGGCGCGCCGGAACCACTCGGCCGCCAGAGTCTTGTCGCCGGACGCCATTGCGGCCCGGCCGCTCCAGTAAGCGCCCCGGGCGCGGCTGATCGGAAAGCGCACCCGCTCGTACATGGCCCGGAAGTGCCCGGCCGCGGTTTCCGGCCGGTCGAGGAATCGCAGGGCCAGCCAGCCGGCGAGCCACTCTGCTTCGGAGAACGGACCGGCGGCCGTCTGCCCGTGCTTCGAGGCGATGGCGTAGGCCTCGGCGAACCGGCCGCGCTTTATCGCCTCGCGGATCTGGTAGCTCTGCTCGGGCCACCACTTGCCGGGGCGGGCGAGCTCCGCCGGGCGGTCGAGAAGCAGGTCGCGCGCGCCGGAATCGTTGCCCGCGCGCCGGCGCCAGCGCACCCGCTCGAACACGAGGCCCGGATGGCTGCGCAGGTCCGGCGGCACCTGCCGGATCGCCCAGTCCACGCCGCGCCGGCGCTCCATCAGCCGGAGCCGCGCCTCCCCCAGCCGGCGTTGCCTCTCGCCCGCATGGCGGAGCTGGCGCCGCGCGGCGCCGCGGCGCTCCTCCCAGAGCAGCCGGTCAAGCCTCAGATCGTGGTCCTCGCCGCCGAGCGCCTTCCGGTGCCTCTTCAGGAAACGCCGTTCGAGGTCCCTGGGGAAGTCGCCCTCGACCCAGGCTTCGCGCAGCAACCGGCGCCCGGCGTCCTTCTCTCCCCCGGCGATGAGCGCCTCCGCCTGCCGCTGCCTGCCGGGGCCGCTCAGCGGCGGGAAACGGGCGAACCAGTCGCGCACGGCCCGGTCCGGGTAGGTCTCCGGCATCAGCTCCTCGGCCCGCCTGACGAGCGCGGCGCGCTCCGGCCAGTCCGGATAAGCCCCCAGGAAAGCCTCGATTTCGGCGAACGAAACATCGGAATCCGGGCTTCGGAGCCGGCGCCACTCGACCGCTGCGGCGGCGAGGGGATGGCCGGCCTGCGCCGCGTGCCGGGCCGCCCTGTCCCACCTGCCGCGCGCGGCGGCGTCCAGCGCGGCCCGGAACGCGCGCCACCCGGCTTCGTCCAGAATGCCGGTCGCGGCGCGCCGCACCGCATTCGCGTCGCTCAACACGGGCGGAGGCGCATCCGGGGCTGCGGACGAGCATGCGGTGGACAGCGCAAGGGCGCATGCCGCCAGCGCCGCGCCGATTCCGGTCCGGGCCAGGCCCCGCCTCATCCCCCCATCCATTCTGCCGGGCCGCACCGGCGCATCGTTCATTCCCGGCCGCATACGCCAAATTGGAGATGCGGGAAAGGGCTTGCGCGCCGCTTGTCCGGGAGGCCCTTGCCGTTTCTTCGAGCGGGGTTTCCGCGCAAGGCGCGGCAGTCCGGATACGCCTTGTCCCCAGCGTCTGATCCGTTCGTGTTGAAGCGGCCTCGTCCACATAGCCTCAACCGTCACCCCGGACGGAGCGAAGCGGAGATCCGGGGGCCATCTCCCGGCGTTCGCGCCAGGCCGAACCGGTCGAGGCTGGGCCCCGGATCGGGGTCCGGGGCGACGAATGAGGTCAAGGCCCGACGCTACCCGGCAAATGCAGCCGATTTAACTGGAACGGATCGTGCTCTAAAGCGGGCGGCGGGCCCGGAGCGCGGTGGTCAGCGTGCCGTCGTCCAGATAGTCGAGCGCGCCGCCGACGGGCACGCCGTGGGCGAGGCGGGTAATCGACACGCCGCAGTCGCCGAGGCGCTCCGCGAGGTAATGCGCGGTGGTCTGCCCTTCGACGGTGGCGCCGGTCGCCAGCACGATCTCCGCAATGCCGGGCGCCCGGGCGCGCGCAACGAGTTCGGCCACGCCCAGTTCCTCCGGCCCGACGCCGTCGAGCGCCGAAAGCACGCCTCCGAGCACATGGTAGCGGCCCCGGAAGGCGCCGGTCCGCTCCAGCGCCCAGAGGTCGGACACATCCTCGACGACGCAGAGCGCGGTCGGATCGCGGTCAGGGTCGGCGCAGATGCCGCAAGGGTCGGTCGTATCGAGATTGCGGCATTCGGAGCAGACGGTGATGGATTCCGACGCCGCCTCCAGCACGCGGGCGAGCGGCGTCATCAGCCCTTCGCGGCGCTTGATGAGATGCAGCGCAGCGCGGCGCGCCGACCGGGGCCCGAGCCCCGGCAGGCGGGCGAGCAGGCGGATCAGCGTTTCCAGGTCGCCGGGCGGCATGTCAGAACGGCAGGTTGAAGCCGGGCGGCAGTTCCAGCCCTCCCGTAAGCCGGCGCATTTCCTCGCGCGCATGGGCCTCGGCCTTTGCCCGCGCATCGTTGAAGCCCGCCGTGATGAGGTCTTCCATGACCTCGGCTTCCTCCGGGTCGATCAGGCTCGGGTCGATCCTGAGGCCGAGCAGTTCGCCCTTGGCGTTCATGCGCACCTCGACCATGCCCGCCGCCGCCCGTCCGACCACCTCGTGGCCCGCCAGCGCCTCCTGCATCTCGGCCATCTTCTGCTGCATTTCCTGGGCCTGCTTCATCATGCTGGCGAGATTCTTCATGGCTCGTCGTCCTGTTCCTCGGGGGCCTCGGGCAGCGCCTCGCCCGGCTGGATCGGGCGTATATCCGCGATGGCTGCGCCGGGAAAGAACTCCATCGTCTGCTGTGCGAGCGGATGCTGCCTTGCGCGCTCGAACAGGTCCCGCCGGATGTCCTCATGCTGCTCCGCCAGCGTGGCCTCGCCGCCATCGTCCACGGCGGACACCGTCCACGGCCGGCC
>JAJEAZ010000044.1 GCA_022824105.1 Alphaproteobacteria bacterium | reverse complement strand
GATGGAGATGAAGCCGTCCATCTCCATCAGCTCGTCGCGCAGCCCCGCAGCAATATCGAGATAGGCGTCCCGCTGGCCCTCGGCAGGCTCCACTTCGAATATGACGGCAATCATCGGGCTCGCTCCCTTGCCTGTGCGTTCTTGTGGCCGGAGCCTGCGGCGCGGCCCCCCGCAGCGGCCCTTCCCGTCCCGCATGATAGAGCACGACCCGTCCCGGTAGGACCGGCCCCATTTTCCGTCGCCCCGGCCCCCGAGCCCTGCCGCATGCACACATTTCCTGTCGGCTTGTCCCCGGTGCGTCCGCCGGCACCGCTGCGCCCCGCTCGCACCCCCTTCGGCAAGCACAAGGCAGGTTCTTGCGTCACCTCCGCACCCCCTTTCGTCACCCCCGCGAAAGCGGGGTCCATCCCTGAACCGCGCCACCGCCGCAGCCGGTGAGAGCAGGCTCAACCGCTGAAGTTGCCGCCGGAACCGGGACTGGCCTCCGGCTCGGGGCCAGGGCGACAGGCGTGCACCAACCAAGGCCAAACCGCCCCGGATGGCTGTGTGAACCCGGTAGAGGCCGCGGCCCAAGGTGACAGTCGCAAAACATGCCGTACGGCGTCTAGGAACTCCGCCGGGACAGCAGTGCGGAAAAGCCACTCAAATGACCGTCGTCCGACGGCGCCGGCGCAGGAGGTCTGAAAAGCGCCTCAAGAATCAGGAGCCGTTCGTCTTGGCCGACTGTAGCCGTACCGTCCTTCGTCAGCGCAAGGAAGGTCGTCGTCATCGTCTCGCGCAACCTTGCATCCGCGCTCCGTTCGATATTCAAGACGAACAGCCGGGCGACGTGCTTTAGACCCCACAGGGCGGTCAACGCGGGGATCGACACGAACGCCAGAGTGGTAAAAGGCCCGACATTGTTCATTGTTGAAACGCGCTCAAGAAATTCGGGTCCGAAAACAACGAGAACGCCAATGAGCGCAGTTGCGATGGCCGAAAACGCAATCAGAGACAGCTTTGCAGCCTTCGATGTGGCATTGGCACGATCCTGCCAGTATTTCACCGGCGCTTCGAGCCGCAACTGGCTTTCGAAAGTGTTCCGGAGCGCATCCCATTCTCTTTGAGCGGTATCGGAAAAAGTGGCCCAATCGGATTGCTCCTTCTTCAGGGTCTGAGAATGTTCCTCGGTAGCACTTGTCACGATTCCCTTCAGTTCGTCTTGATCTTCTCTCGCCCGTTTCACGATATCGTCGAAATTATTCAGATGTATATCCATGCGGTCCTTGTGCTCAGGAAGGTCGGAACGCCGCACTAGATTTGACGTGTGGCACAAGGAATATCCCGACATAATAACGCCAAATTCGCTCTCCTTAGGGTGTCGTACACGCAGTATATCGTTGACGGGTATTCCAAGATTCGACGCAAGTATTCCCATGGCCAAGAATGGTTGATTGTTCTGAACCATCACAAATATTTCTTCGCCAATCTTACTTCCAGAATATACGGAGTGATAGTCGGAATACTGTTCTAATTGGTCCTTGATCGCCTCCAAGGCCGGAAGCAATTCGTCATCTTGTGCTTCCTCAGCATTCTGGAGCGATTCGCTGATCGCACGAGGCAGCCGAAGTTGTCGTTCGAGAATATACGGGGCTACAGGGCTCCGAATCGATTGCATTTCATAACTTTCCCATGCCCTTATTTCCCGATGGACCCACCTTTTTGCCTCTTCGAGAGTATGAAAAGCGACATTTCCTCCGTTATCCCCGAGATCGGCTTCGATGATCGGTTCGCCTTCGATCTGCCCATTGCCGGTGTTCATTCCCGTATCCCCGTCACAAATTCACAGCCTCGGTATCGTAGTCGGACTCGAAGGAGAAGGGGATGGCGGGATCGGGCGGTTGCCTTGCCAAGCGGTCGCAGGCGGCTCGTCTTTCTCGTCGCCGGCTGCGGGCGACATCCGAAGCCGGAGATGGACCCCGGCCTTCGCCGGGGTGACGATATGGGGGCGGCTCCCGCCTTCGCGGGGGCAGGCGGGCGAGGTTCCGATCGACGGCCGGTTGCGTTACCTGCCCTTCCCGTAAGGGTTCGCGGCAGGCCGTCCGCCATCCTCGTCCTCGTCATCACCACCCGCAGGAGGCGTCGGGAGGTAGTGCGCCGGCGCCGCGCCGCCCGCGGCCAGGCGCCTGCGGGCCTCCGCGGGCGTCTCGACCAGCGCCGCGGCCGCCAGCGCCGCCTTGCGGTCCACGGGCAGGGGCGCCTGGCGGTCGGGCGGCGGCATGGCGTCGGCGTGGTAGTAGGCGATCTTCTGGCGCGCAGCGTCGACCCGCTTGCCGGGGTCGATCTCGCGCTCGTTGGCGCCCTTCGCGGCCACCGTGACCCCGTCCACGATCTCGTGGTCGAACCACCATTTCTTCACGAGGTTGCGCCGGCCGTTGCCGAGCCTGTCGTCCAGCCAGGTCGCCACCGGCACCAGCGCCGGCTTCAGGAACATCGCATTGACGCCGAGCCAGCTCGCCGCGCGCGGCAGCAGGCCGCCGTCCATGTCCACCACCTTGTTGAGCGGGCAGGTCTTCATGCAGCGCCCGCAGGCCGAGCCGCGCATGTTGGTCAGCCGGTAGCGGGTGCAGCGCTCCACGTCCGGCTTCCACATCTCGTAGCCGTTGAACATCACCTTGGGCCCATGCGGAATCGCGTCGCAGGGGCATTCCCGGTCGCATTTGTGGCAATGGTCGCAGAAATACTGGAGGCCGAAATCTATCGGCCGGTCCACCTCCATCGGCATGTCGGTGGTGAGCACCACGGACTTGAAGCGCGGGCCGACAAAGGGGTTGAGCACAAGCTCGCCGATGCGGCTGAGCTCGCCGAGCCCCGCCCAGAGCAGCAGCGGGATGTGCAGCACGTCGCTGTCCGCATTGGTCTGGGCGCGGGAGGGAAAGCCAAGGCTCCGCAGCGTCTCGCCCATGATGCCGGCGATCTCCGCGCCCCGGAGGTAGCCGCGCATGGACTGGGCGCCGGAAATCCAGTCGTCGCCGCTCGCCCCCTCCATCGTGTCGTAGCCCTGGTCGATCAGCATGACGACGGCGTAGCGGTGGTACATCTCTATCGGGCTGCCGTCCTCCCGGTGCGAGAACCAGGCGTAGCGCGGGATCTCGCAGATGCCCGTGAGGTCCGAGCCGAGGAAATAGGAGAGCGCCTTGACCGCGCGGGCATTCGCCGCCGGGTCGCCATAGCGGTCCTTGTCCCGTTCAGAAGCGGTCTCGCCGTCCTGGTGGGGCACCATGGCGCGGATGAGCTGCAACTGGCTGAAGGAGAGCGGGTGCTTGAAGGCGAAGCGGGCGCGCTCGCGCCGGGACTTGTCGCCGAGGTCGCCCTTCGCCGCGCGGGTGAAGAAGGCCGCGCGCTGCGGCACGCGCGGCACCTCCTCGTCGATGATGAGCGTGGTCGGGCGGTCCACCCGGCGGACCTGCTCCATCGGGTAGCGGCTCCAGTGCGACTTGCGCTTCGCGCGGCGGGCGCGCTCGCGGCCCGAGACGGCGCCGGCGATGCCCTTGCGCCAGGCCCGGTTGCGCGCGCGGGCCGCGCCGGGGCCGAGCGGGCTGTCGCATTCCAGTTCGTAGTTCGTGGAGATCGCGGCGAGCGCGAAGCCGCCCTCGATATAGGGGTTGAGCAGCCCGCCGCCCTCCGCCGCGCCGAACGCGGCGAACGTTGCGAATGGCGGCGTTGGCGCCGCCGCGCGCAGGCAGAGCCCGGCCAGTACGGCGAGCCGCTCGCGGTCGAGGCGCTCGCCGCCGGCATGGTGGATGCGGGCCTCGAAGCCCATCTGGCGGATATGCCCGGCGGTGCAGCCGGCGATCTCCAGCACGCGCATCTCGGCTGTGGCGGCCACGGCCTCCTCCACCCAGGCGCGGGCGAGGTTGTCCCGGTCCGGCAGGGCGGGACAGGCGACAAGGATGACGACCGCATGGCTGTGGCCTTCCAGCGCCTCTTCGCCTTCCAGCCAGGCGCTCTCCGGTATCCGGCAGATGCCGACCTGGTCCGCGTCCATGAAGTAGGAGCAGCCCTTGATGTCCTCCGCGCGCCGGTCGAGCCGGGCCGGCACCGGCGCCGTTTCCGCCGCCGGTCCGCCCTCCGCGAAGCGCGCGAACAGCTTGCGGTAATGGAGGATGGCCGGCCCGAGCGCGCCGCCCGCTTCGGCCGCCGCCGAGGGCCCGGCCGGGGGCCGCGCCGCCTCGGCTGCGATCACCGCCTCGTCGCGCGGCAGCGCCTCCATCGGATAGGCGCCGAGATGGAACGGCCGGTTCTTCGATGCGTGGTGGAACAGCATGGCCCCGCCGCCTTGTCCGCGCTCGCCCGACTCCAGCCCGCCGCCCGCCCCGCTGTCAACCGGCTCCGTGCGTCTCGACAACGTGGCGGCCGATTATGTTGCGCTGGATCTGGTTGGTGCCCTCGACGATCTGGAGCACCTTGGCGTCGCGGAAGAAGCGCTCGACGGGGTTGTCGGCCGAAATGCCGGCCGAGCCCCAGAGCTGCACCGCGTCGGTCGCGACCGACATGGCGGCGTCGGTGGCCAGGCATTTCGCCATCGCCGCCCAGGGCGCGAGCGCGCGGCCCGACACGCCCGCATCCGAGAGCGCGGCGGCCTTGCAGACCATCTGCCGGGCGGCCTCGGTGCGCATCGCCATGTCGGCCAGCATCCAGCGCACGCCCTGGAAGTCCGAGACCCGCTGCCCGAACGCCTCGCGCCCGCGCACATAGTCGGCCGCCAGGTCGAGCGCGCCCTGGGCGAGACCGACGCCGCGCGCGCCGATCATCGGGCGCGAGCGGTTGAACGCCTCCATCACCGTCAGCCACCCCTCGCCCTCCGGCCCGATCCGGTTCTCCTCCGGCACGAAGGCGCCGTCGAAGAAGAGCGGGCAGGAGGGGATGCCGCGCGAGCCGAGCTTGCGCTCCGGCCGGCCGATCGTGAGCCCCGGCGTTCCCGTCTCCACCGCGAACACGGAAATGCCGCGATGGCGGGCGGCGGGGTCCGTCTTGGCGGCGACCACGATGAAATCGGCTTCGGGGCTGTTGGTGCACCAGGCCTTGGCCCCGTCGAGGCGGTAGCCGCCCTCGGTGCGGGTCGCGCGCGTGCGGATGCCGGCGGCGTCGGAGCCGGATTGCGGCTCGGTGACGGAAATCGCGGCCTTCAGACCGCCGCCGGCGAGGCCCGGCAGCCAGCGCTCATGCTGCTCCGGCGAGCCGCCCGCCAGCACCGCGGCGAAGGGCGTCCACTGCACCAGCAGCAGGTAGGCGGTGTTGTAGCAGACGCGCCCGAGCTCCTCGATGGCGAGGCAGCCGGAGAGCACGCTGTCCGCGCCGCCATAGCGCTCCGGGAAGGGCAGCGCGAAGAGGCCGAGATCGCGGAGCGCGGCGAACATGTCGTGCGGATAGGCGGCCTCGCGGTCGATCTCCGCGGCGCGCGGCGCCACCTTCTCGCGGGCAAAGGCGCGCACCGTGTCGCGCAGCAGAAGCTGTTCGTCGTCGAGCCCGAAATCCTCCGCGAGCATCGGGTGTCCTCCTCCCTGCTGCGGCCCGCGTGTCATTCGGCGCACCGGTCGGCGACTTCCGGCGGGCAATGGCGCGCGCCCTCCAGCTTCGCCCCCTCCAGATCTGCCCCGGCCAGCTTCGCGCCTTCCAGATTCGCGCCCATCAGGAACGCGAATCTGAGGTCTGCGCCGGTCAGGATTGCGCGCCTCATACCAACGGCATCGACTTCGGACTCATGGGAAGACTGCGGCCCATATCGTCGCCCCGGACTTGCCTGCCCCCGCGCAGGCGGGGGATCCGGGGCCCAGCCTCGGTCCTGGCGGCAGTTTCAGCAGTCGAGCTTGCCCTCCACCGGCTGCAGCGGTGGCGCGAGTCGGGGATGGGCCCCGGCTCGGGGGCCGGGGCGACGGTGGAGGTGGCTCCGTCATCGGTTCCGGTCAATGATCGTCGGTTATAAACGACAAATTTGGCCCGGATTCAGAGCGTGGCGTCCGAGGTGACGATTGCAAGGCGCCTCAATCGG
>JAJEAZ010000183.1 GCA_022824105.1 Alphaproteobacteria bacterium | reverse complement strand
GCGATTGCCGCCGCCGCGCTGTTCGGCGCCGCATGGGCCGTCGTGCCCGGCTGGCTGCAGGCCTACCGGGGCAGCCACATCGTCATCACCACCATCATGTTCAACTTCCTCGCCTCCGGCCTGATGGTCTGGCTGCTTTCGGGCCCGATCATGCGGCCCGGACAGGGCTCGCCTCAGACGCGGCTCTTCGGCGAGGGCGTCTGGCTGCCGGCACTGCACGACCTCGCGCGCGGCCTGGGGTTCGAGGCCGCCCGCTCGCCGCTCAACCTGTCCTTCCTGTTCGCGCTGCTCGCCTGCGCGGCGGTCTGGGCGCTGATCTGGCGCACCAAGTTCGGCTATGCGCTCCGCGCCATCGGCCACAGCGAGGAGGCGGCGCGCTATGCGGGCATTCCCGTCCGGCGCGCGGTGGTCGTCGCGATGGCGCTTTCCGGCGCGTTCGCGGGCTGCATGGCGCTGAACGAGATACTCGGCGTGCAGCACAAGCTGGTGCTCAACTTCTCCGCCGGCTACGGCTTCACCGGCATCGCGGTCGCGCTGATGGGCCGCAACCATCCCGCCGGCATCCTGGCGGCGAGCCTGCTGTTCGGCGCGCTCTTCCAGGGCGGGGCGGAGCTCAATTTCGAGTTCGAGACCATCACCCACGAGCTGGCGCTGGTGATCCAGGGCCTTGTGATCCTGTTCTCCGGCGCGCTCGCCTACATGTTCACGCCCTGGCTGGCGCGGCTGCTGCTCTCGCGGAGCGCCGCCCGTGCCTGAAGTCTGGATCGACATTCTGGCGGTTCTGGACGGCACGGCCCGCCTCGCCGCGCCGCTCATCCTCTGCGCCATGGCCGGGCTGGTGTCCGAGCGCTCCGGCATCGTCGATATCGGGCTGGAGGGCAAGCTGCTGGCCGGCGCCTTCGCCGCCGCCGCCGTCGCCACGCTCACCGGCTCGCCCTGGGCGGGGCTGGCCGCCGCGCTGGCGGCCTCCGTCATGCTGGCGCTCGTCCATGGCTTTGCCTGCATCACCCATCGCGGCGAGCAGATCGTCTCCGGCGTCGCGGTCAACATCCTCGCGCTCGGCATGACGGTCGTGATCGCGAATGCGCTCTTCCGCCATGGCGGCCACACCCCCGCGCTCGGCGCGCACGAGCGGTTTTCCCCCATTTCGCTCCCGCTTGCGGAAACCCTGCGCGAAATCCCGGTGCTGGGCTCCCTCTATGCGGAGCTGGTATCGGGCCACAATCTGCTGGTCTATGCGGCCTTCCTCTCCGTCCCGCTGGTCTGGTGGCTCCTCTGGCGCACGCGGTTCGGGCTCAGGCTCCGCGCCGCCGGCGAGATGCCGGAGGCGGTGGACAGCGCCGGCGTGTCGGTGTCGGCGCTCCGCTATCGGGGCATCCTGATCGCCGGCCTGCTCTGCGGGCTGGCGGGCGCTTACCTCTCGATCGCCCACGGCGCGGGCTTCGTGCGCGAGATGAGCGCGGGCAAGGGCTTCCTCGCGCTCGCAGCGCTGATCTTCGGGCGCTGGAGGCCGCTGCCCGTGCTCTTCGCCTGCCTGCTGTTCGGCCTGCTGGACACGGTGGCGCCGCGGCTCCAGGGGGTGGACCTGCCGCTGGTCGGCCCGGTCCCCGTCGCGCTGGTCTCGGTGCTGCCCTACGCGATGACGGTCGTGCTGCTGGCGGGCTTCTTCGGCCGCGCCGTCCCGCCCCGCGCCCTCGGCCGCCCCTTCGTGAAGGAGCACTGAGGCCCGGCGCTTCCGGGGCGGCGGCGCGGGCGCTATGTTCCGCGCATCCGAGGAGGAGGGGCCGGACATGCCCGCCAACAAGAAGATGCTCATTCTCGCCGGCGACGGCATCGGCCCGGAGGTGGTGGGGCAGGTGCGCCGCGTGGTGGACTGGATGGACCGGCGCCGCCATGTCTCCTTCGACATTGCCGAGGGCCTGGTCGGCGGCGCGGCCATCGACGCGCACGGCCTGCCGCTGACCGACGAGACGCTCGCCGATGCGGTCGCCTCCGACGCGGTGCTGTTCGGCTCCGTCGGCGGGCCGAAATGGGAGGCCTTGCCCTTCGAGGTCCAGCCCGAGCGCGGCCTGCTCCGCCTGCGCAAGGAGATGGACCTGTTCGCCAATCTCCGCCCGGCCATCGTGTTCGATGCGCTGGCCGACGCCTCCTCGCTCAAGCGCGAGCTCGTCTCCGGCCTCGACATCATGATCCTGCGCGAGCTGACGGGCGGCATCTATTTCGGCGAGCCGCGCGGCATCGAGGACCTGGGCAACGGCATAAGGCGCGGCATCAACACGCAGGTCTATACGACGCCGGAGGTCGAGCGCGTCGCCCGGGTCGGGTTCGAGCTCGCCCGCAAGCGCTCCAACCGCGTCATGTCGGTCGAGAAGGCCAATGTCATGGAGAGCGGCGTGATGTGGCGCGAGGACGTCCAGCGCATCCATGACGACGAGTTCCCCGATGTCGAGCTTGCGCACATGTATGCGGACAATTGCGCCATGCAGCTCGTGCGCGACCCGAAGCAGTTCGATGTCATCGTCACCGACAATCTGTTCGGCGACCTCTTGTCGGACTGCGCGGCGATGCTGACCGGCTCGCTCGGCATGCTGCCCTCGGCCTCGCTCGGCGCGGAGGACCCGACCACGGGCCGGCGCCTCTCGCTCTACGAGCCGGTGCATGGCAGCGCGCCCGACATCGCCGGGCAGGACCGCGCCAACCCGCTCGCCGAGCTGCTCTCCTTCTCGATGATGCTGCGCTACAGTTTCGACATGGGCGAAGACGCCGACCTCGTGGACGGCGCGGTCGAGACCGTGCTGGCCTCCGGCGTGCGCACCGCCGACATCGCCGAGGCGGGCCGGGCCCCTGTCTCCTGCACCGCCATGGGCGACGCCGTGCTCGCCGAACTGGACCGGCTGGCGGCTTGAGGTGAAGCTGCGACAAATCTCGGTCGAATGCCACAACTGGCCTCGCAGGCGTTTTCGAGCTTATCTGAAATGCCCACACATATGAGTATGAAAGCAGAACCTACTCTAAGCGAATCTCATGTGTACAGGCCCAGTATGAGCATTACTGAGGGTTTTTACCGTCGCAAACACCAATTTCGTACGAGGAAAAGCAAATGGCCCAAGACGACCTAATTAGCCTGAGATTTGGTCTTCGGGAGGACACTTCCGCTGATTTAGAGGTAATTGCTTCTGCTACCTTGCAATGGATAAATGTCGTTCAGGCGGCGGCAAGGTCGCTCGATCCAGATGCACATGTCCGAATTTTGATAATTGACGCAGACAAAACGAGCCTTAGATTGAATGCTGTATTTGAGTGGGTCGAAAAACAATTGGAGCGTATTGATACTGGCTCAAGTCAATATCCAAGGTTAAGGAAAGTGGCTATAGCATTAGCAGTATTTCTTGCAATCGACGCCGGTCCAACTGTCGACCACTACATTGGAGATACGTCCACAATTAACCTTAACGATGAAGATCGCCAACGAATTGATAAGCTATTGGAACAAATTAAGTCTAATCCTGAGGTTTCCCGGCCACGGCAACACTTCTTCCGTGAATTGGAACGTGATCCTGCAATCTCATCAGTTGAGATATCGGAAGGGCCTTCTGCGGAACCTTTGGCTTCGGTACCGAGTACGGAGTTTGCCGAGCGTAGCGGTCTTTGGAGGATAGAAGAAGAAGAGGGGGAGCGTACAACTTATCACGTTATGGATGTTATACTCATAAGACCTGTGCTTTTGAATGCGTCGAGGTCTTGGCGATTTAAACCCGAAGGACTGCCAGAATTCGATGCAGTTATGAGAGACAGAGCTTTCTTATCAGCTTTAGAGCATGAGTACATCCAGGAACGGCTTAGAACAGGAATAAACATGAAAATAAGGTTGGAGGTCAAAGAACATTTCCGAAACAATACTTGGAAAGTGCGACGAGGAGGGCGTTCAATCACACAAGTTATTTCACCAAGGATCGTTTAATTTTTTTTATTCCCACCAGAAAACCAAAATAGAAGAATCAGTGCAATAAATGAAAATAATCCAACGCCAAAGGTTAGCAAAGGTGATAGCTGGGAGAAGGCGAAAAGGCATACCAGGGCGGTAAGAACGATGGCCAGACCAGAAATCCAGCTGCGAGGTGATTTTGTGCATCGTGCCATAGTCGGGCCTTGACAACGTATGCGAGCCGCAAGACTAGCCACGTTCCATGGTCGAGATGAGCATTGTACTACGCTATCGAGCTGGTTTCCAACCTCGTGGCGAATGTTACCAAGTAAGGGGGTGACCGGAGCATAGGCACGGGATTTGGGTTGGGATATTGCAGCTTTTGAAAGCATGGCTTCTGGAGTATTATAGGAAAATAAGCTCTTGTGCCCGCAGAGAAGCCTCGTTCAGGAAAATCAAGGCAGAGAGAGCGAGGCCCAGAGATTGCTTGGTTCGTGGCGGCAAAAACGCCGTAGAACGGAATGAGGGATGATCCGGGGTGCGAGCGTACTGTGGGGAGCGGTGTCGAATCCGCGTGAGAACGGTTTGGTGCTTGGCTCGAATAACCAATTCAGGGGTCTTCCAAGCATCGCCGAAACCGCGACGGGTAAGCCTCGAAAAGGCTGGCTCGCACAAATCTGCCCCGCGACCGAAGCGGTGATTACTCACCGTCCAGGTGTCGCTCGCCTCTACCTATCTGGTGTTGGTCGTCGGTGGGACAAGTTCCGACCGGCCGCGCGCGGTGCTTTCCTTCTCGGCGACGCTGCGCTAAAGCTTGGACATGGCTGAAGACGCGGACCTCGTGGACCGGGCGGCGGAGACCGCGCCCGTCTCCGGCGCGCTCGCCGCGGGCGGCGCCGGGCCGGCGGCCTGAGAGGCCGCGTGTCGTCAACGGAAGAACGCCGGACGATGCGCGGTCCGCTGCGGATCGTAAGGCACGGGTGGCGGCCTCCGGAGCGGCCGAAACGCCTGCCCCCCTGGTGGCCGCAGGCCAGGGAAATGCTGGAGCAGGGCCACTCGCTCAAGTCGGTCGGCAAGACGGTGGGCGTTTCCAGCCAGAGGGTTGCGCAGATAGCCGGCAAGGCCGAGAGGTTCGGGGAAACCGTCAGGCGGAGGCGGCAGAACCCGCCCAAGCCGCGCCCTTGCGCCGTATGCGGCACGGTGTTCCGGCCGCACAGCCGGAACTCCGCCTACTGCTCCAGGCAATGCGCCGGCCTGGGCCGGAGCGAAAAGACCCGGCCTGCCGAAACGATCCGGCGCGCCTTCGAACTGCGCTGCGCCGGGAAATCCTACTGGGACATTGCGGACATGCTGGACATCGCGCCGGAGGGGTCCCGGCATAGCCGCCAGACACGGGCGCGGCACTTCGCCAATGCGTGGGCCCGGCGGTCCGGGCTCAAACTGCCCGCCAAGCCGCGCAAGCCCCGCCAGCCCCGGACGCCGCCCGAAA